>CAUAEH010000009.1 GCA_958427975.1 uncultured Collinsella sp.
ACGCCTGCAAGGCATACGAAGAGGCAAAGGCCGCGGCAGACAAGGCCACCTCGCCCGAGATAACGAAACCGACCGAGACAGTGCCTCCCTCCGGCTCAACGCAACCCGCCGAGGCGACACCGCCCACCGGCTCGTCCGCGACCGGTAAAGACACCTCGCCAAGCTCCACCAAGCAGGCGAACTCGAGCAGCGGCAAGCAAGCGGATACGACCGCCGGCAAGCTCGCGAACACGGGCGACGCAGCGCCGAGCGCAATCGCACTCGCAGGAATCGCCGCCGCAGGACTCGGAATAACCGCCACAGCCACACGCCGCCTCAAGAACTCAAAATAGCTGCCAGAGCATACCACCTTCGCCAATCCACAAACCCAGAGACAAAAGAGGCCCGTTTCCCCAACCCAGGGAAACGGGCCTCTTTAACTGCAAAAATTCAAGCAACAGCACCGCCGCCTCTTGAACCACGCAGCCATCAATGCCCAGACAACGCCAACGAGCAGCATTCCTTAAGGGATAGATTAAATTAGATAAACGCGCCTTTACGGGTGATTTTTGGACGACGGGGCCCGGCCGGCGTCGAGGTGTTTGGTAGTCGAGCGATCCCGCAGGCGAAGCCGAGGACCAGCGAGACACCAAATACCCCGTCGCCGGCCGGGCCATGTCGCGGCACCAAAAAGCGCCCGTGCGCTCGATGGATTCGGATGCCCGACAGAGGCTCCTTATGGCTGCTTCCTTCCGGACCTGACCAGATTCGGAACATGTCGTCATCCGAACCCATCGAACGCGCTAGGCGCTCGGTATATCTTACCTGCTCCCGCCCGCCAGAGCAAGGTAGCTAATTTGGGACGGGGCTTTTTTGACTACTTTTGCAGCCCGATTGTCAGAGCAGCCAATGAGTAGTCAAAATAGTCCCATCCCAAAATGACCGGCTTGGTGCCGCACCACAGAAAGGGCCCATCTACTACGTTTAGGCCACAGGGGTCAACCATAGCCGGCTTTTTCGAAAATCGGCAAGCTTTCTACCTGCGGTTTTAATTTCACAAAATCCGGGATGGTCGAGGGTGTTCCGTTAAACGTAGTAGATTGCCACATTTCATGACAGACGGTCCGGCTCGAGACCCAAGGCAGCCAGCCTCGAATGGACATTCTCGAAGTTGCGGTGGAATACGGACTGAATTGGCCCCTTTAAGGCAAAAACGCTCCGTATTTCACCGCAACTTATCGAGGGGATGGGTTTTAGAGGCGAGCGAGGTCGTAGGCTTGGGCGGCTGACTCACCGGCGAAGATGAGGTTGGTTGTGGCTTCCTGAGGATTGAGCGCCTGGTCGAGAGGCATGGGCTTGCGGCAGATCGGCAGTACCAAGTCGATACCTTGCTCATATACCGCGTTCAGGTTGTCAGCACGGCCGCCCACGACGGCGACCACCGGCTTGCCATATCGCCTGGCGCGGCGAGCCACACCCACCGGCGCCTTACCGGCGGCGGACTGCTCATCCATATTGCCCTCGCCCGTTATGACCAGGTCGACATCGCGCACGCGCTCGTCAAACCCCACGAGATCGAGCACCGTCTCCACGCCCGAACGCAGCTCCGCCCCGAGCGCCAGCAGCGCGGCACCCAGGCCGCCTGCGGCACCGGCACCGGGCACTCCGAGCACCGAGCAAAATGTCCGAGCACCCTCGGGCACGCGCAACAATCCCTGAGCCCGCACCCCGGTAATTGCCGCATCGAGCAGGCGACCGTAGCCGACCATCCAGCTGTCGTACCTGCGCAGCGCCTCAGCGTCATCCGTCGGCAGGCCCTTCTGCCCGCCAAACACCGCCAGCGCACCGCGGCGTCCCACGAGCGGATTCTCGACATCCGAAAGCACAACGATACGAGCGCCGCTCAGTGCACGAAGCGCTGACGTCAAATCGATACTCGACACGTGTTCAAGGCCCGCAAGACCAGGGGCGACATCGCAGTCCTGATCATCGACCACACGCGCGCCCAGCGCCTGCAGCATGCCGGCGCCACCGTCGTTGGTGGCACTGCCGCCCAAGCCAATATAGATAGTCTTTACCCCGACACGAGCTGCACGGAGCATCAGCTCGCCCACGCCATAGGTTGTAGCAGCCAGCGCCGCCGATTCCGTGCAAGGTGAGTACCCGATGCCTGCTGCTTCGGCCATCTCAATAACAACCGACTCGTGCTCGCCGTCCACTAACATCCGGGCAGGCACACCATCGCCAAAGGGTCCCGCAACCTCGCAGGTCACAATCTCACCGCCGCATGCGGCAACGGCATCGAGCGTTCCCTCGCCACCATCTGCCAGCGGCAATGCGCGCACCTCGGCATCGGGCCAAACGCGGCGCACGCCTTCGGCAACCGCCGCCTCCGCCTGCGCACTCGACACGCTGCCCTTAAAGGAGTCGATCGCCAACAGCACACGGCGAGGCCGGCGGCACGCAGGGCCAAAGTCAACCGCCGTGCCAGCATCCTCACCGGCACCTGCAAGCGCTGCGGCGTGAGCGGCGTGTGCTTCAAGATCGGCACCGCAACCGCAATCAGCGCCACCCGCTCCGCGCAGACCGCCAAAATAGCTACTCAGCAGCTCGCGGCATTCATCCGCCAGGACCCCAGCCGTCACGTTAAACCGATGATTCAGGCGCGAGTCGGCATTCAAATCGTATAGGGATCCCAACGCGCCCGCCTTGGCATCACTCGCGCCATACACGCAGCGCCCCACGCGCGCGTTAACCATAAGGCCTGCGCACATGCAGCAGGGTTCCAACGTCACATAGACCGTACAGTCGGAAAGGCGCCAGCGACCGAGCGACCGAGCGGCAGCGCACAGGGCCGCGAACTCTGCATGAGCCGAAGGATCCTGATCGAGCTCGCGCCGATTGTGCGCCCTCGCGACGATCTCGCCGTCGCGCACCACTACGGCTCCGATGGGCACCTCGCCCACCGCCGCGGCGGCTCGCGCCTCCGCCAGCGCCTCGCGCATGAACTTCTCGTCGATTTCGGTGATCGTCATCGTTCGCCTTCCCTGTTGCAAATTCAAAACGATGCTATCATTACGACTCACGGAGAGATGGCAGAGCGGTTGAATGCGGCGGTCTTGAAAACCGTTGAGCGCGAGAGCGTTCCGGGGGTTCGAATCCCCCTCTCTCCGCCACTTTAGTGATGCACCGGTGTCATGGTCCGCTCAAACAGCGCATCGACCACGTCGGCTATCTCAGGTCGACGCTCAAGATCGTGGCCTGATTCCCACCATATCGTGAAAAGACGAATAATACCGCCGGCGACAAACTCAGACGTCGTCTCGAGTGACACGGGGGCCAGGGCATCCTCGGCAAGCACGTTCATCACACGCTCGCGGATGGAGCGGGCAATGCGGTCGCAAATAACGTTGGTCAACATGCCCGACATGCTGCTTGCCAAAATGTTGTCCATGAGCCGCTCGTGCGTCAGAATCAAATCCATGGCATCGTCCAAAATCGCGTGCCGAAGCGCGCGCACGTCCTCGGCAGACACCGCGCCGGCCTCATCGGGCTGTTTTTGCGGCAAGCCCGACATGAGCTCATCGATATAAAAGGCAAAGTAATCGTTCTTGTCGCGAAAGTGCTTGTAGAACGTCGTGCGGCGAATCATGGCCCGGTCGCACAGCATGGCGACCGTCAGGTCCTCAAACCGATGCTCCTCGAGAAGCTCGGTAAAGGCATCGAACAGGGCGCGGTAGGTTTTCTTGATGCGAAGGTCCACTGGTATCGCCATCCTCAGGACAAAGACAACACTCGTCAATCTGTCGCATATCTTACACCTGTACCTCGCGCGCTTTGCCCCGGTGCCAACCCCGCCGAAAACACAACGCTTACCGGAAAGTTCGGCACGGTAAAACGTTGCGGGTATACTAGTAGCGTTATACCAACGGCAGCTGGCGCATGCCGCCGCGGCCATTCGAAACGGAGACATCATGATTACCGTCATCATCGGCATCGTTGTTGTCATTGTGATTGTCTGCGCCATCGCCGGCATCTACAACAACATGGTCACCAAGCGTAACCGCATCGATAACGCCTGGCAGAACATCGATACGCAGCTGCAGCGCCGTAACGACCTGATCCCCAACCTGGTCGAAACCGTCAAGGGCTACGCCAAGCACGAGCAGGAGACGCTCTCCGCCGTGATCAGCGCGCGTAACACCGCCGTCAAGGCCACCACGCCCGAGGCCAAGATGGAAGCCGACAACGTGCTGACCGGCGCACTGCGCCAGCTCTTCGCTGTGGCCGAGGCCTATCCCGATCTTAAGGCAAACACCAACTTTACGCAGCTGCAGGCATCGCTCGAGGACACCGAGAACAAGATTAGCTATGCACGCCAGAGCTACAACGACTGCGTGCTCAGCTACAACAACGCCATTCAGACGTTCCCGGCTGTCATCTTTGCTGGCATCTTCCAGTTTAAGGAGCGCCAGGGCTTCGAGGCCGCTGAAGCAGCCCGCCAGGCCCCGACCGTCAAGTTCTAGTAGTTTGACAGCGCATCCTTAATCGGCCAAATGCATAAACCGCCCCGTCGAATGCACACTTCGACGGGACGGTTTCCTTTTTCGCGAAGGTCCCCCTCTAAGCGTCGTGCATTTTTAGGAGTATTCAACATAACCAAGGGCTTCGGGCGCCACGACAAATGCCAAAGACCGCGAATATCCCTGCAAATCAAACGCTGTCAGCCCGTAACCCCACCCATCATTCGTAGAAAACATCGAGAACTCCCGATTTTTTGCCCGAAGCCGGTATGCAGGGGCCTTCGATTGCAGAATACTCGCAAAAATGCACGTCGCCACCGCCCCCACATGGCGCGAAGCAAAACAAAAGGGCGACCTTCCTTTCCGGCGCACTCCGCAGGACGAAAGAACCTCCGCCGCACAAAGTGCGCAGCGGAGGTTCTTTCATGTCCGAGGACGCGCCGGAAAGGAAGGTCGCCCTCGGGCCGGACAGCTAAGACAGCTTACGCGACGGTGTAAACCCAGTTGTGCTTATCCTCGACAGCACCGGACTGGATACCAGTCAGGGTCTCGCGGAGCTTCTTCATCACAGGACCGATCTCGGTGTAGCCAGCCGGGAAGGTCACGGTCTCGTCGGCGCCGTAAACCTTGTTGTCGATCTCGCCAACCGGGGAGATGACGGCAGCGGTGCCGCACAGGCCGCACTCCACAAAGGTGCCGGCCTTGACCTCGGCCCACTCGACGGGACGCTGGTCGACGGTCATGCCCAGGTCCTGAGCAACCTGAACGAGCGAACGACGGGTGATAGAGGGCAGGATGGAGTCGGTGTGCGACTGAGGAACGACGAGGGTGCCGTCCTCCTTCACGAACAGGACGTTGGCGCCACCGGTCTCCTCGACATAGGTGCGGGACTCGGAGTCGAGATACAGGTTCTCGGCATAGCCCTCGCGATGGGCCTCCATCGTGGGCTTAAGGGACATGGCGTAGTTGAGGCCGGCCTTGATGTTGCCGGTGCCGTGCGGTGCGGCACGGTCATACTCGGAAACGCGCAGCTTGACGGGCTTGAGGCCACCCTTAAAGTACGGACCGACCGGGGTCACGAGAATGCGGAACGTGTACTCAGGAGCGGGAGCCACGCCGATCACGTCACCGGAGCCGATCATAAACGGACGCACGTACAGGGTCGCGCCGGAGCCGAAGGGCGGAACCCAGGCGGCGTTGGCAGAAACGACCTGCTTGACGGCCTCAACGAACTTGTCCTTGGGGAACGGGGGCATCTCGAGGCGCTGGGCAGAGTTATACATACGCTCAGCGTTCATGTCGGGACGGAAGCAGACGATGCTGCCGTCCTCGGCGGTGTAGGCCTTCAGGCCCTCAAAGACCTCCTGGCAGTAATGGAAGATACCGCCGCACTCGGAGACATGCAGGGTGTGGTCGGTGGTCAGGCCGCCCTCGTCCCACTCGCCATCCTTCCAATGAGCCTCGTAGCTGTAATCGGTCTTCATGTAGCCAAAGCCGAGGCTACCCCAATCGATATCCTTCTTCTCGACAGTCATATGCCGCTCCTTACATACACAGTTGCATACTCGCGAACCCGCACGCAAGGACCGAGGCCGACCGCGTCGCAACGTCGCACGCCCGGAGCGTAGAGCCGGACGGGACACGCGAGCAGCATCAAAGCCGATGGCACGTCGATTCGCATGCACGAGATTGTACTCCCCGCACGCGTCTGATAAAACGTTTTTCTTTAACTAACTAAAGTATTTTCATTTGACCGAAGCTAAAGAGGCCCGCCACCGTAAGCAGTGACGGGCCTCAACTGTACGGTCTGCGCGCTGGCTCGAGCTAGGCGTTCTATTTGCCCAGCTTGGCCTTAACCAGACCGACCACGGTCGGGATGATCGACACGGCAACGATGCCGATAATCAGCAGCTCAAAGTGCTCCTGCACAAAGGGAATGCCGCCAAAGAAGTAGCCCAGCAGCGTAAAGACCGTTGACCAGGTAATGCCACCCAGCACGTTAAAGACGACAAAGTTGCGCCAGTGCATGCCGCCCATGCCAGCGATAAAGGGCACAAAGGTGCGGATAAACGGGAAGAAGCGACCCAGGAAGATGGCCAGGTGACCCCACTTGTCCAAGAAGTCCTCGGACTTTTTGATGCGCTCGGGCGTCATGGCCTTGACCTTGCCCGAAGCGATGATCTTTTTGCCAAAGAAGTGACCGATCATAAAGTTGCACTGATCGCCCAAGATGGCAGCAGCCCATGCGACGGCCAGCAGGGCCACGATGTTAAAGCCACCGTTGTGGGCAAAGAAACCCGAGGCGAACAGCAGCGAATCACCGGGAAGGAACGGGAAGAACACCACGCCCGTCTCGATAAAGATGATCAGGAACACGCAGCCGTAGGCCATAAGCGGACCGGCGGCGATCCAGCTGGCGATCGCGGTGCGCGGATCCTTAAGCAGCTCGGCGATAAAATTGATGAAACCCATGAAGTAAAACCTCTCAGTTGTGGGCGCGGATACGTCCAAGTTGACCAGTATACGGTTGCGGCGTCCCCTCGTGCGCAACCCCACAAAAGCATGACTCCATTACCAGCAAGTTTGCATAACTGACACCTGTCGCGCAATGCCGCCAAGATTGTCCTTCCTAATCCCTAGCGAATCGCTATACTTTATTGAATCGCATTGCCATGGCGCTAAGGGAGGGCGGCCGGTGAGCTTTATCAATACCATTCGCGAGGACATCAAGACCGTCCAAGCGCAGGACCCCGCCGCGCAAAACGGTCTGGTCATCTTCCTTTCCTATCCTGGCCTGCACGCCAAGTGGAACCACGTGCCCGAGCACTGGCTCTGGGAGCATGGCCATCGCTCGCTCGCCCGTGTGCTCTCGCAAATCACCCGCCACATCACCGGCGTCGAGATTCACCCTGCCGCGCAGATCGGCAAGCACTTCTTTATCGACCACGCCATGGGCGTCGTCATCGGCGAGACCACCATTGTGGGCGACAACTGCGTGCTCTATCAGGGCGTCACGCTCGGCGGCACCGGCAACGAGACCGGCAAACGTCACCCCACCCTGGGCAACAATGTCACGGTGGGCACGGGCGCCAAGGTGCTCGGCAACATCCGCATCGGCAACAACGTCAAGATCGGCGGCAACTCGGTCGTCGTCAAAGACGTGCCCGACAACTGCACCGTCGTGGGCGTGCCGGGACGCATCATCAAGCGCAACGGCTGCCGTGTGTTCGAGGAGAGTTTCGACGCCAAGCAGCATCGCGAGTACATGCCCGATGACGCCGCCGAGCAGAGTGCCCTCAACCGCCAAGGCATCACCGAGAATGCCCGCCGCGTCAAAGAACTCGAGCGAGAAGTGGCCGAGCTCAAGGCCCTCGTCGCCAAGCTCGTAGACGAACGCTAGGAACGCAAGCGGCACAAAACGGCATCGGCATCAACGCAAGAAGGCGCGCCAGGGAATTCATCCCCGGCGCGCCTTTCTTTTTGATGTGACATGAAGGACTGTCCCTTTGTCACATTATGCGAACTGACTCAGATAGAGGTCGGCGTAGGCACCCTCGGCAGCCAGCAGCTCCTCATGCGTACCCTGCTCGATGATATTGCCGTGGTCCATGACCAGGATCAGGTCGGCATCGACGATCGTCGACAGACGGTGCGCGATCACAAAGCTCGTGCGTCCGCGCATAAGCGCGTCCATGGCACGGCCGATGGCAAGCTCGGTACGTGTGTCCACGCTCGAGGTCGCCTCGTCCAGGATGAGGATCGCCGGGTTGTTGAGCAGCACGCGTGCGATGGTCAACAGCTGGCGCTGGCCCTGGCTAATGCTCTCGGCATCGTTGGCCACGCGCGTGTCGTAGCCCTGCGGCATGGTGCGCACAAAGAAGTCGACCTGCGCGGCACGAGCGGCGGCCACAATTTCGTCGCGCGTTGCCTCGGGGCAGCCGTAGGCGATGTTTTCGGCAATCGTGCCGTCGAACAGCCAGGCGTCCTGCAGCACCATGCCAAACTGCTGCCGTAGCTCGCCGCGGTCCATGCGGCTCGTATCCACGCCGTCGAGCGTAATACGCCCGCCGTCAATCTCGTAGAAGCGCATGAGCAGGTTGATGAGCGTCGTCTTGCCTGCGCCCGTGGTTCCCACCACGGCAATCTTCTGGCCCGGCTCGGCGGTAAACGACACGTCGTGCATAAGCGGCTTGTCGGGCGAATAACCAAAGCGCACGTGCTCAAAGGAGACGCGACCCTCAACGCGACCCGGCAGCTTGGCGGCCTCGTCCGGCAGCGGATCGGCCTCCATCTCGGGCTCATCGAGCAGGTCGAACACGCGCTCCGCACTCGCCAACGCGCTCTGCAGCGAGTTGAAGGTAAACGACAGCTGCGTCATGGGTTCGGACGCCTCGTAGATAAACTGGAAGAACGCCTGGAACACGCCGACGGTCATGTGACCGGCAACCAGCATGCTGCAGCCCACCAGCGCGATCACGATCTGCGCCAAACGGCCGATAAAGCGCACCGCAGGGCCGACGGCATTGATCATAAAGTCGGCCTTGGTGCTCACGCGCGCCAGCTCGCCCGAGGCCTCGTGCACCTCGGCAGAGCTCTGACGTTCGCGGTTAAACGCGCGGATCACCAGACGGCCCGAATAGCCTTCCTCGACCGCACTCGTAATCTTGGACACCCACTCCTGACGCTCGCCCGTCACATCGTGTGTGCGGCGCGAGACGACCTTCGTCACCAGCAGCGACAGTGCCGTAAAGAACAGAAAGACGAGCGTAAGCTGCACGCTGAACACGAACATCACGCTCACGGCACCAACAACCGTGCCGATTGACACGAGCAGCTGCAGCAATCCGCGCTGCATGCTCTCGGACATCTTGTCCAGGTCGTTGGTCGCGCGGCTGACGACCTCGCCGGGACGATGCGCGTCAAAATAGGCGAGCGGCAGACGGTTGAGCTTTTGCGCGATGCGGTTGCGCAGGCGCAGATTGAGGCGTTCGGCCACGCTCGACATCAAAAAGCTCTGGAGCGCGTAGAACGAAGCGGCGGCCGTCCAAATCAAAAAGTAGATGAAGATAGTCCTGCCGCAGTTCTCCCAGGTGATGCTGAAGGTGGTGTCGTTGGCAAACGCCACCTGAATGTGGCTCCACAGCTCATCGATCACGCGGGCGCTATATGCCGGCGCGGCAGTGTTAAAGATGGCATAGAACACAATGCTCGCGAACACGATATAGAAGCGCCAATGGTCGCCGGCAGCCTCGCTCCACAGGCGGCGCACCGTCGCCCAGGTATCTCGAGGCGTCTCGTCGTCGTCTTCGTCGTCCACGTCGCGCATGCGCTCTGCCTCGGCGCGGGCGCGCTCGTCCTCGGCACGTTCGTTTTCCTCGTAGAGCGCTTGGCGGCGAGCCTCGCGCTCGGCTGCAGCCTTGGCGGCGTCATCCAGCTCGGTCGACGCGGCAGTCGTTTCCTCGGCCAGTCCCGCGGCAGCGGCGTCATCAACGCCGCCCTGCTTCTTGAGCTCCTCGGTCATGCTACTCACCTCCCTTCATCTGCGATTCCGCGATGGCGCGGTACACCTCGCAGGTTTCCATAAGCTCGCCATGCGTGCCCAGACCCACAACCTCGCCATCCTTGAGCACGACGATCTGGTCGGCGTGCAAGATCGTCGAGATGCGCTGCGCGATGATGAGCACCGCAGCGTCACGCGTCTCGTCTTGCAACGCATGACGCAGGGCGGCATCGGTCTTAAAGTCCAGGGCCGAAAAACTGTCATCGAAGATATATAGATCGGCATGCTTCATGAGCGCACGGGCGATTGCCAAACGCTGGCGCTGGCCGCCCGAAAAGTTCGTACCGCCCTGGGCAACCGGGGTATCGAGCCCCTGCGGTTGGTCGAGTACAAAGGTGCTCTGGGCAACCTCAAGCGCGTGAAGCATGTCGCCCTCGGTCGCGCCTTCGTTGCCAAAGCGCAGGTTGCTTGCCACGGTGCCCGAGAACAGCCACGCCTTCTGCGGTACGTAAGCGATATGCCCGCGAATCTCGTCTTGCGAAAGCTCGCGCAGGTCGACGCCGTCCAGGCGAATGGCGCCCTTGGTGGCATCGTGGAAGCGCAGCAGGAGCTTTGCCACCGTCGATTTGCCCGAGCCTGTCGAGCCGACGATCGCAGTCGTCTGACCGCGACGGCAGGCAAAGCTCAGGTCGCACAGGGTGTCCTCGTCGGCATCGTCAAAGCGAAACGACATGTGGTCGAACACGGCCACCGCATCGGCTTCGTCCTCCGAGTCGGACGCGCCCGCATCCAGCGTGCGCTCGCCATCGACGATGCTCGGCTCAATCTCCAACACCTGCTGCGCACGGTTCAGGCACGCGGCAGCACGCGGAAGCGTCAGCACCACCATCTGGGCCATCATCACAAAGAACAGAATCAGGATTGCGTACTCAAGCACCGCCGAGATACTCGCAATCTGCATGGCGTGGGCGCCTACGCGGTTGCCGCCCACCCACAGCACCGCCACCTCGGCGATGTTCATCAAAAAGAAGCTTGAGCTGTCGAGGCCCACAAACAGGTGGTTGACTTTGATGGCGTTGGCGGCGTATTCGCTAAACACCTCGTCCAGACGCCGTTCCTCGTGGCGCTCCTTGTTAAACGCACGGATGACGCGCACGCCCACAATATTCTCGCGCAGCACCACGTTCATGCGGTCGATAAAGCCCTGTAGGCGCATAAAAATCGGCGCCGCGTTGGCAACCGTAAAGACCGCCGCCACCAGCACAATCGCAACGACTACGCCCAGAAGCGTGCCCATGGCGGGATCGATAAACCAGGCGAAGATGATGCCCGCCACAGCCAAAAACGGCACGGGCAGCACCAGCTGAATCGTCTGCAGAATCGCCTGCTGAATCACGTTGATGTCGTTGAGCGAGCGCGTGATCATCGATCCGGTGCCAAAGCGCTCAAAATCGCTGGCCGCGAGCTCGAGCGATTTGTCGTACACGGCATTGCGGATATCGCAAGCCACGTTGGCGGCCAGGCGCGCCGAAAGATAGCAGCCCAGCACCGTGCCGCCGCTAGCCATGCTGGTCGCGATAAACATGTATAGGCCGTTGCGTAAAATGTAGTCGATATCGCCCGTGGTAATACCGGTGTTGACCATGTTCGCCAGCATCGTGGGAACCAACAGCGTACCGACGTTATCCACCAGCAGCACCAGCAGCGTCACTGCGACAAGCCCTCGATAGGGCTTCAAAAACCTCATTAACAGTCGCACGACTCCCCCTCACCTTGATTCTCAGCCTGGCTCTCGGCAGCGATATGCTGCTTAAAGGCATCGCACTCATCGCCGAGCGCATGGGAAAATTTTCCGATTAGGCGCATGATTTCGCGCTGCTCACACGGCTCAAGCGCGCCAAAGGCTCGCTGCTCGGCCTTGAGTGCCGGCAGCGCATAACGCTCGGCAAATCGCCTGCCCTCTTCGGTCAGGCTCACAACCTTGTTCTTACGACTGCCTTCGGCAAACTCCAACGTTGCGAAGCCCCGCGCCGTCAAGGTTTTAATTGCCGAGTTGATGGTCTGCTTGCTGTAGAACCATTCGCTTGTCAGACGGCTTACGGCAATACTGCCGCCCGTCGTGCTGGTGTCGACGAGCATCCAATAGGCGCAGTCCGAAAGGCCGCAGGCGCGCGAGAACTCCAAATAGATATGGTCGAGTCCATTGAGCAACCGATCGAAGTCGACCAGCGTAACCGCACTATTCATCTATCCCACCATTCAATTGTCCGATTTTTGACCAATTATGTGTCTCTAGATTAGTCCGAGTTTTGACTATCGTCAACAGGCTCTCCGCAAATGCGTGCACTTTTATGGCCTATCGGCAGAAAAAGACCGCCGGCGCGGGGGCGGCGCCAGCGGTCACGTGAAAATCGGGTTTTATTGCCTGTTAAGCGGCGACGGCCTCATAGACCGTAGCGCCCGAGAAGCTGTCATGCAGGCTTTTGCCGGCAATCCACGGCAGCTCGACGACCTCGCAGACCGTGTTGACCAGCTCGGAGCAGTCAGTAAAGTGGCCCTTGTCGTTGAGGGCCTCGCAATCCTGAACACGCCAATAGCCATCGGTGTGCGTGATGTAGTACTCGTGATCGTTGATCGACACGAAAGCGCGCGTCTTGGAACGCAGCAGCTTCAGAAATCCTTCGAAATCGGTCTCGACGACATCTCCAGCCTGGAACATGATGTTACCTCCTGGCCCGGCGCCACCACGGCGCATTGATAAACGTTGGTACTCCTTTAGTAAAACCTTTATCAGAGGTTATGCGTTCGTCATTTAGGCAAGTGGTAAAAAACCGCAGGGTAGACGGGATAAAACGTTTAACCATCCCATTTGTTTGTCACATTCTGAAGGTACTTTTATGCAAACCTACTTTCCCAATTGGAATCTATCCTTTTGGCCGGGCAATTGACCGTCTATCGTTTAAGCCCGACGGGTATGAACGGGGCATCTGCAACGCCACCGCAAGGAGACACCATGGAGACTATCGAAGCACTCATTCACCGCCGCAGCTGCCGCAAATACAGCGATCGTCCCGTCGAGGCCGAAAAGCTTGCACGTATTATCGAAGCCGGCCAATATGCACCGAGCGGCATGGGCCGCCAGCCGGTGACGTTTGTCGCCGTCACCGACCCCGCGACCGTCGAGCGTCTCTCACAGCTCAACGCCCAGGTCATGGGCAGCAACGGCGACCCCTTCTATGGCGCCAAGACCGTTGTTGTGGTGTTGGTTGACCGCAGCGTGCCCACACATCTGGAAGACGGCTCGCTCGCCATGGGCAACTTGCTCAACGCCGCTTATGCGCTGGGCGTCGATTCGTGCTGGATTCACCGCGCGCATGAGGTCTTTGACTCGCCCGAGGGCCTGGAGCTGCTGGCCAGCTGGGGCCTGCCCGCCGACGGCGGCCTACGCGGCGTCGGTCACTGCATTCTGGGCTATGCCGAGGACACGCTACCCGAGGCAAAGCCGCGCCGCGACAACGTGGTGTACGTCAAGTAGCGCAGGAGTGTCCCAAACTGCCGGCAGAAAAGGAACGTCCCCTTCTGCCGGCAAGCTATGTTGATATTTGAGTTGTCGTCGCTTCGCTTGTCTGGGTCGTTTCGGCGTCGTCGCCTTGCTTGTCTTCGTCCTTTTGAGCATCGGCGATGGTGGTGGCCGCCGCGACGATGCCGCGCTGGGGCGCGACGCCTGTCTGGGTCTGAGCGCCCTCGATAACTTCTGTGCCTGCATGCGCGAGCTCGGGCGATTTAAACACTGCGTCCAAGTTGGCGCCACCGCCGGCGTAGCCAAGCGCAGCGAGTGCGATGACGATCACTGCAACGACGGCCACGATCGAAACATAACGATGCCAACCAGCCGGATTGAGTCCACTGCGGCGAGCCGCCCCGCGGCTGATGTAACCGAGCGTTCCGTCGTGCTTGAGCTTTGAGCCCACCACGCGTTTGCGGCCCCACAGCGAGGACTCTGCCTGCATTGCCAAGCGGGCGCTTGCCGAAGGATAGCCGTATTTAGTGCGCTTGAACGAGCCATCAAACCCCGAGGCGTGTTTACCCCACGTCACCGATGTCGTGCGTCGGTTGACCGGCGCGGCACTCCGCCTTCTGCGGCTCGGTTTTGAAGTCTCAGCCATATGCCCTCGCACGCCGTAACCAAATCGAAACAATAACGCTTTGGACTGTAGCACACGCGTCGCGCGCGGTCACGGGCGCCTCGCTCAACGGTCATCGTCCTTCAGCAAGCGCCACAGCGTTGTACGGCTTATGCCCAGTACCTCCGCCGCACGGGTTCGGTTGCCGTGGAGATGATCTACAACCAGATGCGCGATATCTCGCTCGGTATCGGCCAGCGGTCGCAGGATATACAGGTCGCTTTCGAGCGTCGGGGCGCCAAAGGCTGCGGTCTTAATCACGTCCTCTTGGGCGAGCACTTCCTCCGCCACAGCGCGGTCCACCGCGCCCGCCCCCACCAATATATACAGTCGTTCCGAGACCTCGCGGAGCTGCAGATAATTGCGCGGCCAGCGGTAAGCATCGAGCGTCTTCGTCGCCGCGGAAGACAGCGTGGGCGCTGCCGTCCCAAATGCGTCAGCGAGATATTCCAAATAGCGCGCAACCTTCGTCGACGCGGCTCCCTGCTCGGCGATTGCCGGCGCCACGCTCACCGCACAGGCGAAGCGCTCGGTCACAAAGGCGGCTTGATCACTTTCGCTGCCGCCCGGCATGTCATTCGCCGTCAGCACCACATGGCAGCGCGTCGCCAACGCGGTGTCGGCCATCGTGGAGACCAGCTCGCGGAGGCGCTGGGGGCCAACCGCGTTCCAGCCCTCAATGCAAAGGGTCAGCCCTGTTTGGAACAACGGCGATTCGGCGCTTTTGAGCACGTGGCGCCAACCGCGCTCGGTGAGCTCATCGAGCGCGACGGAAACAAAGGGCTGATCGGCAAAAGGACCGTCCAGATAGAGGCGCTTGGCGATCTCGACCTGACCCGCTCCCAGCTCGCCCTCGAGCATAAGGGGCACACCGCGCGCGTAGCTCTCGGCAACCGGTGCAGCCACCGCAGCGGCACCCTCAACGATGCCGTACGCGCTCGATTCGTAGCGGGCCTCAACTTCGTCGGCGTTGAGCCACTCGACGCCCGCATGCGCCGCGGCACCGCGCACCTCGCGGACCACGACGACCCAAAGGCCCCCGCCCTCTTTGTCGGTGGGGCGAACGGTCAGGCTCAGGCGCGTACCCTCACGCCCCATAACCAGACGCGCGCCGTCTCCTATACGGTCGAAGCGCTCAGCGACAAAAGTCGCCACACCCCGCTCAAGCGCCGCGTCATTCATGGTCGAGATCGCGACGTCTCCACGCGCATCGATTGCCAATGCCGATGCCCCGGCAGCAGCCAGGGCATCGGTCAAGATGTTCAGCTTGGCATCGCTATCCATGATTTGCCCCTGTCTGCAGCGACGTGCAATCGCCGGCGGTCGCACGACCGAGTGTTTCAAAATTGAACGATATTGCTCACCAAACACTATAGGGCAGAAAGCGCCGTCCTGCGAGTATAGGTGTTGCCCCGCATCGCCATCCTGGCGGGGCGATAAGAGCTCTTCGGGACTTATAAACCTGCGGACAAGCCATACCCGCAAGAGCTCCTATCGCTCCACCGTGAGAATGCGCTCACCAGCACGCAGCACGCAAATAAGCTACTTCTCTACCAGATTCCCAGCACGTGTTGCATTCCCAAACTCATGCACGCAATGCCAATCCAGCAGCAAAAGCCCAGCGCGATGGGCTTGCCGCCCTTTTTGACCAGCTCGACGATATCGGTATTAAAACCAATAGCCGCCATGGCCATCACAATAAAGAACTTCGACAGCTCCTTGATGGGCGCCGTAAAGGACGTGGGAAGCTGAAACACCGTAGTGATCACGCTCGCCAGCACAAAGAACAGCACAAACATGGGAAACGCGCGTTTGAGGGAGAACGTGCTTTTGGCGTCGCCGCCGTCCTTGCGCGCCAGATGCATCTGCCAGCAAGCAAGCGCCAGCGTGATGGGAATGATGGCCAGCGTCCTGGTGAGCTTGACCACTGTGGCGCTCTCGAGCACATTGGCGCCGGGATGCATACTGTCCCAGGCACTCGCCGCAGCCGTTACGGACGAGGTGTCGTTGATGGCGGTGCCGGCAAACAGGCCAAAGCCCTCGTTGGTCAGCCCGAGCATGCCGCCGAGCGTCGGAAACACGAGCGCCACGATAACGTTAAACAGGAAGATGACCGAAATGGCCTGGGCAATCTCGCGATCGTCGGCATCGATGACGGGTGCGGTCGCGGCGATGGCAGAACCGCCGCAAATCGACGAACCCACACCCACAAGCGTCGCGATCTTGCCCGGCACGTTCATGACGCGGCAGAGCACAAAGGCGATGACAAGCGAGGTCGAAATTGTCGCCACGATAATCGGCAGCGACTGGGCGCCCTTGGACAGAATCTGGGAGAGGTTCATGCCAAAGCCAAGCAGGATAACCGCGTACTGCAAGACTTTTTTGGACGTATAGGTGACGCCGGCGGCGAGCTGTTCGCGACGATTCTTGGGAAAGACGAGTGCCAGGACCATGCCAAAGAGGATGGCAAATACCGGCCCACCGACCACCTCAATCTGTTTGCCGAGCAACGTCGCGGGGATAGCGATGATCAGGCAGAACAAGACGCCTTTCCAGCGCTCACGTACGATATTTGCCAGTTGCATATGGGACTCCTTCTTTCTATTTCACGTTTGCGACGGCTTATGATACGGCAACATTGAGCGCAGCCTTGCGCAAACACAGACTAAGATGCCGCAATAGTTCTCAGGCAACAGCCGAATTACCCACCGCGGAGAGCTGATTCGCGGCATAATTAACAACTGACATATGAGTTTGATAGAACAGCTGCGAGGCGCTATGGAAGAATCGATGCACGTCGGCGAGCAGGAAACGAGCCTACAGGACCAGTCCTACCACACCATTCGACGCAAAATCGTCTACCTGGACTACAAGCCGGGCGAAAAGCTGGGCGTCAAGCAACTTTGCGACGACCTGGATATGGGGCGCACCCCTGTGCGCGAGGCACTGGTGCGTCTGGCGCAGGAAGGCCTGGTGCGCACCGTGCCCCAAAGCGGCACCTACGTCTCACCCATCAACCTCACCCTTGCCGAGAGTGCCTGTTACATCCGCGAACATCTGGAAAAGCAGGTAATCGTGGAATGCTGTGCACGCGCCACGTCGGCTGGCATCGAGCAGCTCGACCACGCCATCGCGCTGCAGGAAAAGGCCATGGCCGACGAGGATCGCATCGGCTTCTTTTTGAGCGATAACCTCATGCACCACATGATCTTTAGCATCGCATGTCGCAGCACCGTGTGGTCGTGGCTCGAAGAGACCAATGCCGACCTAGAGCGCTTCCGCTGGCTGCGCGCTGCCACGCAAGTTCTCGACAATCAGGACATCGTGAACGAGCACAAGCAGATTCGCCGCGCTATCGCCGGTCGCGACCCCATCGAAGCGAGCTTTTTGGTCAGCAAGCACCTGCATATGATGTTCCGCAACCAGACCGAGGTTCTGGACCAGTTCCCCGAGCACTTCGAGACCAGCAAGCTCCGCTAACCTGCCAAAAAGGGACAGGTTTATTTTGGCAGGTTTTATCTGGGCAAATGCTGAAAAGGCCCGGCTCCGTCTTGATGCGGAGCCGGGCCTTAGTCGCTAGAACGGCGGAACCAACTACTCTACCGTGACGCTCTTGGCGAGGTTGCGGGGCTGGTCAACGTCGCAACCGCGCAGGATGGCGACCTCGCGGGCGAGCAGCTGCAGCGGGACACTCGCCGTGATGGGGCTGAACACGTCGCGGACTGCCGGCACGCGAATGATGCAGTCGGCGATCTTGTTGATCTCCTCGTCGCCCTCGGTGGCAACAACGATGACCTTGGCGCCGCGCGCCTTGCACTCCATAAGGTTCGACACGGTCTTGTCGTAGGTGGCACTCTTGGTGGCCACAGCGATGACAGGGAAGCCCGGGTCGATCAGGGCAATGGGGCCATGCTTCATCTCACCGGCGGCATATGCCTCGGCGTGCAGGTAGCTGACTTCCTTGAGCTTGAGCGCACCCTCGTAGGAAATAGCGGCACCCATGCCACGGCCCACGAATAACGCCGACTGCGCGTCCTTGCACAGCAGGGCGGCCTCATGAACGGCTTCGGTTTGGGTATCCAAAATCCACTGGATCTGCTCGGCCGTATCGGAAAGCTCGCGGAACAGCATGCGCGCCTGCTTGGTGGTCAAGCGGTACTTGACCTGCGCCAGCAACAGGGCCAAAAGCGTAAGGCTCACGACCTGGCCGATGAAGCTCTTGGTCGAGGCGACCGCGATCTCCTTGTTGGCCTTGGTGTAGATGACGCCGTCGCTCTCACGCGCCACGGGGCTGCCCACCACGTTGGTAATGCCGAAGACCTTGGCACCCTTGATGCGCGCATCGCGAATGGCGGCAAGGGTATCGGCCGTCTCGCCCGACTGGGACACGGCAACGACAAGCGTCGTCGGCGTGATGATGGGATTGCGATAACGGAACTCGCTGGCCGCCTCCACCTCGGTGGGGATGCGAGCCCAGCCCTCAATAAGGTTCTTTGCGATGAGGCCAGCGTGATAGCTGGTGCCGCAAGCGATCACGTAGACGCGGTCGATGTCGTTAAGCTCCTCGAGCGAAAGGCCCAGCTCGTCGATGTCGAGCTCGCCGGCCGGCGTCATACGACCGACCAGCGTGTCACGCACGACGCGCGGCTGCTCGTGGATTTCCTTGAGCATAAAGTCGGGGTAACCACCCTTTTCGGCCATGTCCAGGTCCCAGTCGATGTGGGTGACCTTGGGCTCGATAACGTTGCCGGCCTCGTCGGTATACTCGACGCCTGCGGGCGTGAGCTTGGCAAACTGACCGTCCTCGAGCACCACGACGTCGCGGGTTGCGTCGATGAGCGCGATGACGTCGGAGGCGACATAGGCGCCGGTCTCGCCCGCGCCGACCACGATCGGGGAATCCTTGCGGGCCACGGCGATCACGCCGGGCTCGTCAGCGCACACGGCGGCCAGACCATAGGCACCGACCACGTGGGTGCAAGCCTCGCGCACGGAGGCCGTCAGGTCGTGCGTCTCGGCATAAGCCTCTTCGATCAGATGCGCGAAGACCTCGGTATCGGTCTCGCTCTTAAAGTGGTGGCCGCGGCCCTCCAGCTCTTCGCGCAGCTCGGCGAAGTTCTCGATGATGCCGTTGTGGACGATGGCGATACGACCGTCGCAGCTGGTGTGGGGGTGAGCGTTAACGACGGAGGGCTTGCCGTGGGTGGCCCAACGGGTATGGCCGATACCGCAGGTAGCGTCGCTGTCGATGTTGGAAAGCTCGCTCTCCAGGCCCGCGACCTTGCCCACGCGGCGGATGACGTCGAGGTGCGCCGCGGCGCCCTCGCCCACCTCGAGCGCGACGCCCGAGGAGTCATAGCCGCGATACTCCATACGCTTGAGGCCTGTGACCAGGATGTTCTTTGCAATATCAGAGCCGGTGTAGCCGACAATTCCGCACATAGGATAAATCCCTTCGTCCGCTTGACTGCAAAACGTCCACGCACAGGGGGCGCTGAGACGCATAACGTTCGAGTATTGTACTCACGCAAACGCAAGCTGATATACCAGAAGTGGTATCTCAACTTAGATACCACTCGATGCACACACGTCCAGCCGGTCCAAACCACCACAGAGGTACCTGCCCCCTTCGTGGTGGTCGCGCTGGCAACGGCGTTTCCCCAGATAAACCTGCCAAAATAAACCTGTCCCTTTTTGGTAGGTTTGGGATGCTACAATCTGGCTTGTACTTGAAACGCATCAAAGGGGCCGCTATGGCAAAGGTAAAAATCAGCGACGTCGCGCGCGAGGCCGGGGTTTCGTTGGGCACGGTTTCCAACGCGCTCAACCACCCCGAAAAGCTGCGCCCCGAGACCCTCAAGCTCATCAACGAGACCATCAATCGCCTTGGCTACCTGCCCAACCAAAGCGCCCGTCAGCTCGCGGGCGGCGCCACCAAGTCCTTTGGCCTGGTGCTCCCCCGTCTCGATCACGGCTTTTCGCTCCAAATCGCCAGCGGCGCCCACAACGAGGCCCGCAAGCATGGCTACGACTTGCTCATCGCCAACGCCGATAACGACGATATTCTCGAGGACCATTACCTGCGCTACTTTATGGGCACCCAGATGTCCGGCGTCATGGTTCAGCCCATGGCATCCCCCGACTGGCACCCCGCCATGGCCAAGATGCCCGTGCCGATCGTCCATCTGGACATCCATTGCTCCGAGCCCGGCTCCTACGTAGCGGCCGACAACGAGGCCCAGGGTCGCATCATTGCCGAACTTGCTATCGCCCGCGGCGCGCACCATATTGTCGTCGTCGGCCGAGCAGCATTTATGCAACTCACCCTGCGCGTCCTTGGCATTCATAAGGCGCTCGCCCTGCACCCCGATATCAAGATCGAAGTCATCGATGCTGGCGAATGGAATACCGCTGCCGACGGCTACGGCATCGGTGCCCAAATCGCCGAGCGCCCCGCGAACGAACGCCCCGATTTTGTCGTCGGCCTGACCGACGTGTTGGCCTCGGGCGTTATCTCGGCGCTGGTCGACAAGGGCATCTCTGTCCCCGGGCAAGTACGCGTAGCAGGCTGCGATGGCAACCCGCTCGCTTGGAGTGGATCGGTCCCGCTCACTACGGTAGCGCCCCCGGGCTACGAGATTGGCCGCAAGGGCGTTCAATTGCTCATGGAGCAAATCGAGAACAAGGCCCCGGCGAAGACCAAGCACGTCCACATCGGCTCTGCCGCGCGCACCGTCACCGCAGTCACCGCAGTCACCGCCGCCGAGGATATCAACCGCCAAGAACTGGTACGTCCGTTCCTACTGGAGCGCGCCAGCACCCAGGCAAGCAGCCAAACCGACGCCACGGCCATCAACCTCGGTGCGTATCTATAGCACGCCCGCAAGTATGCTATGTCGCCGAATAAGCAAAAGGGGACCCGACCATTGCCGGGCCCCCTTTTGCTTAAGCGCAAACGTGGGCAATTGCTCGTTTCAACACCGCAATTGTCTAGCGCACGGCCTTGACTGCCGCTGCCAGGTCGAACAACGTATCGAGCACGGCCTCGCAGCCATCCACCACGTCCTGCGGCAGCGGCACGATATCGGGGACGGCAAAGACATGGCATCCGGCCGTGATGCCCGAGACGCAGCCGTTGCGCGAATCCTCGACCACGGCACATTCCTCGGGAGCAAAGCCCGCGCGCTCGCAGGCGAGCAAATACATCTCGGGGTCGGGCTTGCCGTGCACGACGTCCTCGCCGCAGGTCACCGTTTCAAACTTGTCAAAGAGGCCGAATGCTTTAAGGTTGCGCTCGGCCGTAACATGGCGCGATGACGTTGCAAGGCCTACGTGATGGCCCGCAGCCAACAGCTCGTCTATGCACTCGGCAGCGCCGGCCTTAAGCTCCAGATCGGTCTTGACCATCTCGTCGCGAATCTCCTTGTGGCGGACATAGATCGCCTCGGCGGTCTCGTGGCTGCCGTAATGCTTATCGAGGATGTCCATAACATCGGGCAGCGTGCGGCCGATAAACTGATGGATCAGCGCTTCATCAATCGCGAGCCCCAGCTCAGCGGCACCTGCCTTCCAGGCCTTAATCCCCAAACGCTCGGTATCGACCAGCGTTCCATCCATGTCAAAAATAACAGCCTTGATCATATCGGTCCCCCTCGCCGGATTGCATTACTGCCACTCTACCGCACTTTACAAGCTTGTATATAACGTATATAGCATATTGCACTTTCGTTACATAGCTGGAAGTCTTATGACAAGCAGCTCGGTGGGATTATAGTTTCATCCGAGCTTTAATAACTGTAAGGAACTTTCATGCTTTCAGACACCGCCGCACCCGCAGAGGAGCTTCAGGACAAACTCGCAGCACTCGAGCAGCTGCTTTTGGCATACGGACGCGTCGCCATCGGCTTTTCCGGTGGTGTCGACAGCAGCTTTTTGGCCGCGGTCTGCGCCCGCATCATGCCTACCAATACCCTCCTCGTCCATCTCACCACGCCGCTCATCGGCACGCCCGAACAGACTTCGTTTGAGCGGTCCGTTGATGGACAAGCCAATGAAGGGGCGCATTTTAAGCTCCCCGTGCTCAATCTTTCGGTCGATCAGCTGCAGCTCCCCCAAGTAGCCTGCAACGATGCCAATCGCTGCTACCACTGCAAGCACGCTGGCTTTACCGCCATCGTCAACCACGCCAAGTCGCTCGGCTTTCCCACCGTCATCGATGGCAGCAATGCAAGTGATCGCGGCGACTACCGCCCTGGTATGCGTGCGGCAAAAGAGCTCGGCGTACGCTCCCCTCTCATGGAGGTCGGCTTTACCAAGGACGAAGAGCGCGAGCTGCTGCGCGCATGGGGCTATCCCGTTTGGAACCTGCCGGCGGGAGCATGTCTTGCCACGCGCGTTCCCACGGGCGAGGAGCTTACGCGCGAGAAGGTCGATTTAATCCGCGCCTGCGAGGATTACCTGCACGATCTTGATCTGGCACAGGTACGCGCGCGCTTGATCAGCGGCTGCATGCATATCGAGGCCGCACCCGCAGATGTTGCCAAGATTGCCGCCCTCGGCGGTGCCGCCATCGACGACAAGGGCAAGACCCCGCTGCCCGCCGTTATCAAGTCCGCGCTGCGCGAGCTGGGCTGCGACCATATCTCCCCCGAGGTCACCCCCTACATTCACGGTGCCATGAACCTGTAGGTTGCGCCGTTTTACAAACGGCGCAACTGCTCGGCGCTGCACGGGCTCCGGGCACGGCAATCTGACGTTCAACTTCACGGGCGCGACCAAAAGGTCAGCGCCCGCTTGTTTCACGTCACCTTACCGCACCCGGAGCCCGCTCGCTCGCATATGCTCAACCTGGACTTCGTTAACTGACCTGCTAAAAAGGGACAGGTTTATTTTGGCAGGTTTTATCTGGGGAAACGCAAACAGGGCCGCGACACCTATATGGCGTCGCGGCCCTTTTCCTTGGAGAAGGATCGATTAGTTGAACGGAATGACCGTTCTAGTCTTCGAGTCCGCTATTGATGAGCTCCGCAATCTCAACGGGATCGGTGCTCGCACGCACCTTGTCACGGAAGCCGGCGTCCATCAGCATCACGGCAGCCTTGGAGAGCAGACGCAGATGCGTGGTTCCAGCCTCGCCGGCGGGCACGTACAGCGCGAGCGCAACATCGACGGGCACCCCATCGAAGCTCGGCCATTCAACGGGCTCGGCCAGTTTAAGCACGGCAACGCCCGGCGTGTGGATTGCGTCGCTTTTGGCATGCGGAACGGCAAAACCGGCGACGAGGCCGGTCTCGGCCTCGTTCTCGCGAGCAATAAAGGCAGCCTCTACGGCAGATGCGTCATCGGCAAAGCCGAGCTCGATGGCCTGCTCGGACAAATAATGCAGAGCGTCCTCGCGCGAGGCGGCGGTATACCCGATCGTCACTTGGTTGGCAGATACAAATCCCATGGAAACCTTCCTTACAACACGGACCTAACCGCAGCTTCGATGCCGTCGGCGTCCAAACCGTACTTGTGCAGCAAATCGACCGCAGGGCCGGACTCGCCATACACATCGCGCACGCCGACGCGTCGCATCGGCACCGGATGCTGCTCCGCGAGCACCGAGGCCACGGCCTCGCCAAGACCACCGATAATCGAATGCTCCTCGGCGGTGACCACGCGACCAGTCTTTTTAGCGCTGGCAACCACCAGGCGCTCATCAAGCGGCTTGATCGTGTGCATGTTGATGACCTCGGCGTCAATACCATCAGCAGCGAGCGCCTCGGCAGCCTCAAGCGCCTCGGCGACCATGAGGCCACAAGCGATGATGGTCACATCGGACCCCTCGCGCACGACCACTCCGCGACCAATCTTGAACTCATAGTCCTCGCGGTCGTTGATGACCGGTGTTGCCAGGCGGCCGAAGCGCATGTAGACCGGCCCCTCAAACTCATAGGCGGCACGCACGCAAGCGCGAGCCTCGATGTCATCGGCGGGAACGATTACCGTCATACCCGGGATCGTGCGCATGAGCGCGATGTCCTCGCAGCACTGATGCGTTGCGCCGTCTTCACCGACCGAGATACCCGCATGCGTGGCGCCAATTTTGACGTTGAGGTGCGGATAGCCGATGGAATTACGCACTTGTTCGTACGCGCGGCCGGCGGCGAACATGGCAAAGGTACTCGCAAAGGCGACATGGCCCGTAGTCGCAATGCCAGCGGCGAGCCCCATCAAGTTGCTCTCGGCAATGCCGGCATCGTAGAAGCGCTCAGGATGCACAGCCTTAAACTTACCGGTCTGCGTGGCGGCGGCCAGGTCGGCATCGAGAACCACAAAGTCATCGCGCTCATTGCCCAGCTCGACAAGTGCCTCGCCATAGCTAACGCGCGTGGCGACTTTCTTGACGTCTGCCATTAGAGCTCCTCCCCTGCTGCTGCGAGCTCGGCCATGGCCTGCTCAAACTGTTCATCGTTGGGCGCCTTGCCGTGCCAGCCCACCTGGTTTTCCATAAAGGAGACGCCCTTGCCCTTCACCGTCTCGGCGATAATGGCCACAGGCGAGTCGCTCACTTTGCGGGCCTCGGCAAAGGCGGCGGCAATCTGCGCCATGTCGTTACCGTCGGCAAGCTCGATCACATGCCACTTAAAGGCGCGGAACTTGTCGGCAAGCGGCATAGCCGAGTTAACTTCGTCGATACTGCCGTCAATTTGCAGGCCATTGTGATCGACGATAGCGACGAGGTTATCCAAGTCGTGGTTGCCGGCGAACATGGCCGCCTCCCACACCTGGCCCTCCTCGCACTCGCCGTCGCCCAACAGCGTGTAGACGCGGTAGCTGTCACCCCAGTGCTTTGCGGCGAGTGCCATTCCAACCGCGGCGGAGATACCCTGACCGAGCGATCCGGTAGACATGTCGACGCCCGGCGTGTCATTCATATTGGGATGGCCCTGCAGGCGGCTGCCGATATGACGGAGCGTCTCGAGCTCCTCCTTGGGGAAGAACCCGCGCTCGGCGAGCACGGCATAGAGTGCCGGAGCGCAATGTCCCTTGGAGAGCACAAAGCGATCGCGCTCGGCGCGGCTCGGATTCGCCGGGTCGACATCCATTTCCTCAAAGTAGAGGTAGGTCATAATGTCGGCGGCGCCAAGCGATCCGCCCGGATGCCCCGACTTGGCGGCGTGGACACCCGTGACAATACCGCGGCGAACCTCATTGGCGATCTTGGCCAGTTCCTGATCGGTCATGGAGTTTCCTCTCTTGAGCACGCCGGCCCGGCATAACAAATGCTGGGCCGGCAGAACCATCGTTACTGTGCCTCGACGACCTTTTTCCAGTCAGCCTCGAACGAGGCAAGGCCCTGGTCGGTCAGCGGGTGATGCAAGCATTTCTTAAGAGCGGCCATGGGGACGGTCGCAATGTCGGCACCAAGCAGCGCCGCCTGGGTCACGTGATTAGGCGTGCGGACGGATGCGGTGATGATCTCGACGGTGTCGTCGACGTTCTTGCCAGTCCAGTCATAGTTCTTGATGCAGGTCACAACGTTGTCGAGCTGCGAAATACCGTCCTCGGCGATGTCGTCGAAGCGTCCCACAAACGGGCTGATGTAGCGAGCGCCGGCGTTGGCGGCCATAAGGGCCTGCGTCGGCGAGAAGACGAGCGTCATGTTGACGCGCACGCCTGCATCGGCCAGCGCGCGGCAGGCGGCGAGGCCGGCCTCGCACACGGGGAGCTTGACCACAATGTTGGGGGCGAGGGCGGCAAGGCGCTTGCCCTCCTCGATCATGCCCTCGGCAGTAGTCGCGGTGGACTCGGCAGACACGGGCAGACCCTCGCAGAGCTCGGCAATCTTGAGCATATGGGGCTCAAAGTCGGCCAGCTTGCCGCCGGTCTTGGCGTACAGGGACGGGTTGGTGGTGACGCCGGCAAGGCAACCCCAGCTCTTGGCCTCGGCGATCTCGTCAAGGTTGGCGGTATCGATAAAGAACTTCATGGTGCAAAACTCCTTCAAATGAATAGCTAGCAATCTAAGGACAACGGGTCAATCACTGGTTGAACCAACGTCAGCGAGCGGGCAGCTGCCGTGGCAAGGTGGTGCGAAAGAGGAGCGACGCGTACTTTGGTACGCGAGCGACGGCTTGAGCGCCAGATTGCCCGGCAGATGCCCGCGCAGCGTCGACCGGTCCGGCGTTTGTCAAAACGCCGGAACTACTTAGTCCTCGAGGGCCTTCTCGATGCGGCTCGTGACGCCCTTGAGGTTAAGACCGACGACGTACTGCTTGATCGGGCGCTTGATGTGCTCGATCACAAAGCGCTTGCCGTCGATGTCCTGGGCAGCGAGGTTGCGATAGAGCTTCTCGACCTGCTCCTTGACCTCGGGATCGTTGAACGCGTAGTGGCCGGAGACATCCAGAATCTTCAGGCTGAGCTCGTCGTCGGCCAGAATGTCGTCAACCTGCAGGTTGACATCGTCGCCGGTCATCCACTTGCGCCAACGCTCGGTCTTGATAGCCTTGACCAGCAGCGTGTGATACAGGTCGGAGGGATCATCGCACAGGCCGTTGTCGACCAGAATCTGCTCGGTAGCGCAGAGCTTGAGGTAAGCGCGGGTCTCCTCGGTGCCGTACTGAGGGGCGACATTGGAGGCCGTCACGTGAGCCGGGATGTGCTCGAGCAGCGTCGCGTCATCCAGATAGTCGGCGTTGTGCTCCTTCAGGCCCACGCCGTAGCGCTTAGCCATGTCGGCGAGCTCGCGGGCATTCTTGAAGTTGTAATGACCGACCTGCTCGGTCCAACGGGTGAGCGTACCGGTCTGGCCGACGATAAAGGTGGGCATGGGGCAGCCGCGCTTCTCGAGCTCGGGCTGCAGCTGAGAAATGAACTCCTCGTACTTATCGGTAGAGGTCAAGCCGCCATTGGTCTCCTCGGTACCGACCTCATAGGCAACCTCGGGCAGGTTATGCTCGCGACGGTACTGCTCAAGGTAGTCGATAAGATCGATCGTGCGGCGAAGCACCACGTCGAGCGGAATAACCTTGCCGATCTGATAGGGGTCCTTGGTGGGGTCGACCATCAGCAGGTCAAAGCCTGCCTCCATGTCGGCGACGAAGGACTTGCGGGCGAGCTCCATGGCCTCGTCCTCGGGCAGGTGGGCGTTACGCTCCTCGTCGCGCTGCCACGGACCGCCGTGATCGCGGCACAGGTAGTACGGACCGGTGTAACCCACCTCGTCGGCGACCTTCTTGATGTCGGCGGCAAAGCGCGTCTGGTCCCAACCGTTGACGTAGCCGGCGCCCATCTCGTCCATATCGACCTGGTTGCGGCTGGCGATAAACATGGGCGGGAAATCCTCGTCCTTGGCAAGCTCGAACACGGCCTGAATCAGGTTGGGGCTCATGGGGCCAATGCCGACCATGGTTGCGTGATCGCCGCTATCCTGCAGCTTGAGCATGCCCTGAACGGCCTGACGGATGGTGAGGTTGGACATTTTGTTCTCCTTCTCCAGAGGATTTTTGACAAAAGTTCCCCGGGACCCAGATGTGGGCCCTATCAGTACGGATGGATTTTGTTGTGTAGGGGCGGCTGTGCGGAGTCAAATCCATCCCTCCGCACAACCGGAGTCCTTAAAGGTTTACTTGCCCTGCTTGTCGAGCGTGGGCTTCATGGCAATCAGGATTGCAGCGGCGACCACGGCGCCAATCACGATGTCCAGGCAGAACAGCGCGACGTTGTTGGTGGCAAGGGCGACGATAAAGCCACCGTGCGGGACGTAGCAGTCGATACCCTGGAAGGCGGCAAGCGCCGCACCCACGGCAGAGCCGATGCAAATGCCGGGAAGGGTGTGACCGAGGTCCTTGACCGCAAAGGGGATAGCGCCCTCGGTAATACCAATGCAGCCCATGAACAGCGCGGAGATGCCCATCTGACGGTCGGCGTCATCGAACTTGTTCTTGGCGATGAGCGCAGCGAGGCCACAGGCGATCGGGGGAACGGCGACGGCGACGCGGAACATACCGTTAGGACCGTAGATACCGGAGGCCATGATGGCCATGGTGAAGGTCGAGGCGGTCTTGTTGATGGGGCCACCCATATCGAAGGCGGTCATAACGCCAATGACCAGACCCAGGACAACTGCGGAGCCGCCCTGCAGGCTACCGAGCACGCCAGTGAGCCAGTCCATCACAAAGCCAAGCGGCGTGGCCAGGATGTAGATATAGGCCATGCCCAGGACAAGCGAGGTCAGAATCGGGATGATCAGGATGGGCATGATGGTCTGGATGGTGTTGTTGACCTTCCAGGTCTTCATCCAGCGGACAAAGTAGCCGCAGATAACCGCCATGATCATGGCGCCCAAGAAGCCGGTCGAAACGCTGTTGCCGTTAGGGGTAACGACTGCGTTGTTGACCAGGTAACCCAGGACAAAACCGGGGGCGAGCGCGGGCTTGCCGGCCATCGAGTAGGAGATGTAAGCCGCAAGCACCGGGATCATCATGGAGATGCCGGCCATGCCGATGGTGTTAAGACTCACCATCAGCGGGTTCGTAACCTCCATGCCGTTGGCGCCGGCGGTACCGGATGCCAGCGAGAAGGCGAGAAACACGCCGCCGATAACGACGATGGGGATAAAATAGGAAACGCCGGTATTGAATGCATTGAGCAGCGTCTTACCAGGATCGGCAAAGATAGACTGCTTGGACGCCGGTGTCGGGGCCTGCGGGGCAGCGGAGACGGCCTTCTTCTCTGCCTTGGCCTCGGCCTTGGGCGCGTCAACGGCGCCGCCCGTCGCCTTGATAATCTCAACGGCCTGGTCAATGATCTTCACCGGATCGGCGATTACATCCGAGGTGCCGACCTTCAGGAACTTTCCCTCGGCCATCTTCTGCTCAAAACGATCCTCGTTCTCGACGCCCACGTCGACGGACTCGAGCACCAGGTCGGCGGAATCCACGTCTTCCTGCGTCAGCTCGTTCTCGATACCCAGGCCACCCTGAGCCTCGACTTTGCACTCGATGCCACGGGCGGCGCATTCATCCTGAATCGCCTTCTGGGCCATATACGTGTGGGCGATACCCACGGTACAGGCGGCAACGCCTACGATCTTCATTGCTTCCCTCTTTTCATAGAGTTGCGTGCGCAAGACACCGTTTGCGGAGGCCTCCGGAGCATCCCCTGCCGTTTGGACTTGCTGTCTTTTTGACAAGACCAATATAGGTGCTCGTTTTTCTTAATGCCAGCTTATTTCGGTAAACGCGCAGGTCAGGGCATTAGTTATGCGATTTAGTTATGCGTTTAACCAAAAATGAATCCTGCGATTTTACCCTCGATTTCAAAAGTCAAGAAGTATTTGATTTTCTCGGTAGACGGCAGATGCGCATGCCGGTCACAAATTTCAACCCCACCCGTATACCGCATTTGTTGCATACTCATATGAAAGGAAAGGGTCGCTCACCGAAGCGCATCCCACACCAAGACTCAAAGTCATCATGTTGGAAAATGCTCATCTGTCGGAAGGAGTCGCTGTGGCAAAACAGCGCGTTACGATCGCAGACGTCGCTCGAGAGGCGGGAACCTCGACGGCAAGCGTCTCGTATTACCTCAACGACAAACGAGAAAAGCTTAGCGAGAAGACGCAGGCAAAGATTGCGCGCGTCATCAAGGAGCTGGGATACGTCCCCAACGCCCAGGCGCAAACACTCACCGGCAAACAGACCCACGTCATCGCCATTATCATTTTGGATAACACCAACAAGTGGGCGGGCCTCGTCCTCAACGGCATGGAGCAGGTCATGCTCCCCGCGGGCTACCAGACGGTCGTTTGCACGAGCAACTTTAACCCCGAAACCGAGCTCATGTATGTCGACAAAATGCTCTCGCTGGGCGTCGATGGCTTTATCATCCAGCCCACGGCAAATTTCAAGGCCGTCCATGACCGCATCAAGCGCGCCGGTAAGCCCGTCGTCTTTTTCGATGCGGCCATCTATAGCCCAGGTACCAGCTGGATCAAAACCAACCTTTACGACGGTGTGTACAACGCCACGCAGGCACTCCTCGACGCCGGTTACGAAGATTTCTTTTCCATTGCCGCCAACATGACCGAAATGCGCACCCGCATGGAGCGTTTTCAGGGGTATGCCGAGGCGCTGGCAGCGAACGGACAGCTCTACAAAGCGATTCCCATCGACCACAACAAGCCGTCGGTCGGTGAGCTTACCGAGTACTTTAAATACAAGTTCAACCCCGCCAAGCGAACCCTTATCTTCGTGCAAAATCAGTGGGCACTTCCCCGTGTCTACAAGGCTCTCCAGCCCATGGCCCATCTACTTCCGCAGCAAATCGGTCTTTTGGGACTCAACTGCGAAGACTGGACCAACCTCACCACGCCGACCGTCTCCACGATCATCGAGCCCGTCGACCAGGAAGGCAGAGAGGCGGCCGAGATGCTCCTCGCGCTACTCGATGGCAGCAGCACGCCAGGTGAGCAGCGCATTCTCGAATGTAAACTCAATTGGCTCGATTCCACCTCGATCTAGCCATACGTCAAATATGAGGCAATTGAATCCGTAGCGTTTGTCCCAAATCTTAAGTATTTGTTCGACAGAACGGCCCCTGCCGGCTCCTGCTAGACTGGTAGATTCCCAACCGTCCATCCAGGAGCCTCCATGTCGCGCAAGTCCGCCTACAAGCAAGCACTTTCCATCGGCACCGCCGTGGTGCTGGGGTTTGCGTTGTTCACAGGGTCGCTCGACGGGGCGCCCAGACTACTCTCGCCGCAAAGTGATGAGCAGGCGGTAGCCCTGGCCGAGAAGCAAGACGAGAGTCCCAGCCGCACTGACGACGAGGCAGACCTGGTTGCCCGGCTCGAATCGGGAACAGCGAGCTCCTCGGACTCTCAAAATAGCCAAGACTCTGGCGATGGCTCCGATTCCGCCGCAACCGGCACCGATGACAACGCCTCCGCGGACAGCGCCGCCACCCCCATCGACGAGGTCGAAAACCCCGACCTCGACCGCGCCCGCGGCGTATACCTCAGCAGCATTCCTGACTACGCCGGCAACCCCTATGTTGCCCTGCGCGCCGACAGCACGCACCCGCTCGGCACGCCGTCATTCACGCTCGATGAATACGAGCGCGCTACAGAAGAGGGTTGCTTTAAGAAGTTCTCCAAGCTCGACAGCCTGGGCCGCACCCGCAAAGCGCTCGCCTGCGTGGGCCCCGAATCACTCGGTCAAGGCGAGCGCGGCGATATCTCGCGCATCCATCCCGCCGGATGGCGCCAGCAGCGCTACGACTTTATTCCGGGCCAGAGCCTCTACAACCGCTGCCATCTCATCGCCTGGTCGCTCTGCGGCGAAAACGCCAACCGCAAGAATCTCCTCACCGGCACGCGTTATCTCAACGAAACGGGCATGCTGCCGTTTGAGGAGCAGATTCTCAGCTATATCCGCGAGACAGGCAACCACGTGCTCTACCGCGTCACGCCCATGTATAACGAAGAGGAACTTGTCTGCCGCGGCGTGCGCCTTGAGGCGCAATCGGTCGAGGACCACGGCAAGACCCTCTGCTTCCACGTGTACTGCTATAACCTGCAGCCGCATGTGCAGATCGACTACGCCACCGGCCGCAACCAGGCCTCGGGGGACTAGCCCCAAGCCACGACAAGAACCGATTTGCAACCCCACTGGGGATCAAAAAGGGCCGCCCTGGATTGCCCAGAGCGGCCCTTGCATTGGCATGTATGTTGCAGGCAAAGCCCCACGCTACTTGGCGCGGCCCTCCTCATAGCGCTCGACCAGCTTGGCCTGAACGTCATAAGGCACCTGCTCGTAGCCGGCGGGCTTCATGGTAAAGTCGCCCGTGCCGCGCGTAATAGAGCGCAGACGCGTCGAATAATCCGTCAGCTCGGCCAGCGGCGCCTGGGCGATGACCACGGTGTCGCCGCGCTCATCGGTCTCCATGCCCGTCACGCGACCGCGCGATGCCGAGATGTCGCCCATCACGGCGCCGGCGTAGCTCTCGGGGATAGTCACCGTAATTTCCTCGATGGGCTCCAGCACCACCGGATCGGCATCGGCGCACGCCTTGCGCAGGCCGATGCGAGCCGCCGCGCGGAACGCCATCTCGTTGGAGTCGACGCTGTGATACGAGCCGTCGTACACCGCGACGCGAATGCCCGTAAGCGGGTAGCCGGCAATGATGCCGTCCTTCATGGTCTCCTGGACACCCTTGTCCACGGCGGGGATCAGCGAGCGCGGAATGCGGCCGCCCACGACCTCGTCCACAAACTCATAGCCATCGCTCGTGCCGTCGGGCCCGATGAGCGGCTCAACGCGCAGCCAGCAGTCGCCATACTGACCGGCACCGCCAGTCTGCTTCTTGTGGCGGCCCTGTGCGCTCGCCGTGCGGCGGATAGTCTCGCGATACGGAATGCGGATTGGCACGCTTTTGGCCACGACCTTGGTGCGATCCTCCAAACGGTTGAGCAGGACCGAAACCTGCGCCTCACCCACGGCGGAGATGATAGTCTGGCCGGTCTCCTCGTCACGATCGATGCTCATGGTCGGATCGGCCTTGCACGCCCTCTCGATAAACGTGTAGAGCTTCTCCTCGTCACCGCGGTTCTCGGCCTCGATGGCAATGCGGTACTGCGAGTTGGGAAACTTAAACGCCGCCGCCTCGACCTTACCGGTAATGGAGAGCGTGTCACCCGTCTCTGCCGCCAACTTGGGCGCCACGATAATGTCGCCGGCATAGGCGTGACCGACCTCGGTCATGTCGCGGCCGCACATCACATACAGGTGAGCCAGACGATCGCTCTTGCGAGTGCGCGCGTTGATCAACTCAAGGCCCGGCTCAAGCGTGCCCGTCAGCACCTTGATAAAGCTGATGCGGCCCTGCTGCGGATCGGCCAGGGTCTTAAACACAAACGCCACCGGACGGTCATCGTCACTCGAGATCTTAAGCGAATCACCGTCGATGAGCGGCATCTCGCCATAGTCGGTCGGCGCTGGGAAGTATGTCGCGATGTCGTCCATCAGCGAGTTGACGCCCTGCTCCTTAATGCAATCGCCCGCAAAGACCGGCACAAAGATGCGCTCGGCGATCGCTTTCGACAGCAGGCCTTCGAGCTCCTCCTGCGTCAGCGTCTCCTCGCCTTCCAGGTACTTCATCATCAGCTCATCGTCAGCCTCGGCCACCAGCTCGCACAGATGGTCATGGGCTTCCTCGGCCTGGGCACGATACTCCTCGGGGATCTCCGACTCAACGGCCTCGGTGCCGTTGCAGTGACGCGCCTTCATACGCACCAGGTCGATGATGCCGTCAAAGTCCTCGCCCTCGCCCCAGGGGAGGGTCACGGCGCCCAGACGCGTGCCAAAGCGCTCCTGCAGCAGGTCCATCGTGGTCGCAAAGCTGGCCTCGGGACGCGACAGGCGGTTTACGAACACCGCGCGCGCCAGGCGCAGGTCCTCGGCGGCGTACCAAAGCTTAACCGTCGTCGGCTGCGGGCCGGCCTCAGCGTCGACCACAAACAGCGCCGTCTCGCAGACGCTCATCGCGGCAAAGGCGTCGCCGATAAAATCGGGGTAGCACGGGGCATCGAGCACGTTGATGCGGGCGCCCTTCCAATCGATCGGCGCGATGGTCGTCGAGATGGAGAATGAACGCTTGACCTCTTCGGGGTCATAGTCGAGCGTGGGCTTGGTGCCGTCGTGGCCGCCCAGGCGGGCGGTCTTACCGGAAAGGTGGAGCATGGCCTCGGCGAGTGAAGTCTTGCCCACCCCGCCTTGGCCTACGAGCACCACGTTCCTTACGTTGCCAGTCTTGGGAGCACCCATGATGACCTCCTTGCAGGGCCGCGCGCATTGCGCGACGCCAACGGGGAGAGTTCGCGGCCGGTGCCGTCCCGGGAGCAGCATGGTCGGCAGTCGATCCGACTCACCCTCCAAATGTCCTATGCCACCACCCTACCCTCACGGGCGGCTGTCCATGCATACCTTTCGGCGCACGTATGAATACAGGCGGCGAGAGGAAGAGACAAGCTTGTGAGGCGATTATTGAACCCCGTCGATGCAAACAAAAAGCCGCCACAGACCGTAAGACCTGCGACGGCTTCGCCTCAATTAATAGTTGAGTAAATACCTGAGCCTATCCCTCGATACGGCTCAAGAACTCACGGGTGCGCTGCTCACGCGGATGGTCGATGACCTGCTCGGCAGGACCCTCCTCGACAATGCGGCCGCCATCCATAAAGACCACGCGGTCGGCAACATCGCGCGCAAACTGCATCGCGTGGGTCACGATTACCATCGTCATATTCTGCGCGGCAAGGTCTTTAATGACATGCAGCACCTCGGCCGTCAGCTCGGGATCGAGTGCCGAGGTTGGCTCGTCAAAGAATAAGATTTCCGGATCGAGCGCCAGGGCGCGGGCAATACTCACGCGCTGTTGCTGACCGCCCGAAAGCTCACACGGAACCTTGTTCTCGTTGCCCGTAAGCCCCATCTGCGCGATCAACTCGCGCGCACGAGCTTCCGCCTGCTCGCGCGGGCGCTTAAGCACGCGGATCGGCGCATCGATGATGTTTTTCATCACGGTATAGTGCGGGAACAGGTTGTAATTTTGGAACACCAAGCCGAATCGCGAGCGTGCCCGCTTGGGCACATCGCCCTTCGCATAGACCGCGCCCGAACCCGCATCCGTCGCAACGGCAAGGTCACCAAAAGAGAGCGAGCCTCCGTCGAGTGTCTCGAGCAGCGTGGCACACCGCAGCAGCGTGGACTTGCCGCCACCCGAAGGCCCGATAATCGCCACGACCTCGCCACGCTTTACCTCGAGCGAGATATCCTTGAGCACCTCATTGCCGCCAAACGCCTTACGCGCGTTCGATATATTCATTACCGAATTAATCATGGTAGTAATCCAATTTTTTCTCGGCGGCGCCCAGCAGCATCTCGACCACAAAGTTAAAGACCCAGTAGATCAACGCCGCAATCGCAAACGGCACCATGCTCACTTGCGAGGCGACCAGCGCCTTGGCCGTCGAGAACATCTCCCCCACGCCGATGGCAAACGCCAGCGACGTGTCCTTGACCAGCGTGATGATCTCGTTGCCCATCGCCGGCAGAATACGCTTGGCAACCTGCGGCATCACAATGTACAAAAACGTCTGCAGGCGCGAGTAGCCCAGCACCTCGGCGGCCTCGTATTGACCGCGCGGAATGGACTGCAGGCCCGAGCGATAGATCTCGGCAAAGTAACCGGCGTAGTTGATGATGAACGCTACGACGCACGCCGTCCACTTGGAATCGGGCGTGAGCGAAATGCCGAACACGTAGTACGGGGCAAAGTAGATGGCAAACATCTGCAGCATGAGCGGCGTGCCGCGCATAACCGAGATATAGATGCGCGCAATCCAGCGGAGCGGCGCAATTTTGCTCATGCGCATAAACGCCACGGGAATTCCCAGCGGAATCGACCCGAGCAGCGTCAGTACAAACAGCTGCAAACTGACCAAGAATCCCTGGCCAAGCATCTGCATCATGACCTGAATAGACATTACTTGAGCACCCAATTATCGAAAGATAGACCATAGCTTGAATACTTGTCGCAGAGATCCTTAACCGTACCGTCATCGTAGAGTGCCTTGAGCGACTCGGTCACGGCGTCGGCCGACTTGGTGTCGCCCTTCTTAAAGCCGACGGCGTAGTGCTCGCTGGACAGCGGCTCATCAAGCTGCGTATAAGCATCGGGCTTGGCGGCAAGCTGATACTGGGCAATCGAAAGGTCGCAAGCCACGGCATCGACCGCGCCGCTCTCGAGCTGCATAAAGGCCGTGTTGTACTCGCCGATCGTGTCGAGCGCGGCAAACGTCGCGGCCAGATCCTTCTGGTCGCCCTCGAGCACATCCTGCGCAGCGGAATCGGTCTGGGTAATCACGGTCTTGCCGGCAAGATCGTCCCAGCTCTTGATGCCTGCATCCTTCTTTACCACCAGCACCTGCTCGTTGAGCATGTACGGCTCGGAGAACGTGTAGTCGTCCTCACGGCCCTCCATGGTAAAGCCGTTCCAGATGCAGTTGATGGCGCCCGAGTTAAGCAGCGTATCCTTGGCGTCCCAGTCGATGGCCTCGTATTTGACCTCCCAGCCCTGCTTATCGGCAACAGCCTTGGCCAGATCGAGATCAAAGCCGGTGTACTCGCCATCGTCGCCCACAAAGCCGTACGGAGGATAGGACTTATCAAAGCCCACCACGAGCTTCTTGGACTCCGTAGCGCCCTTCACATCCTTGGCTGCGGCAGAACCGGCAGCAGAGCCCTTGCCGGTACCACCGCCGCAGCCTACCAGGCCAAGACCTAGAACCGTAGCAAGCGAACCGGCTAGACCAACAAACTGACGACGAGACATATCGGTATTCATGGTATTCCCCCTTGGTGGCACTTTAGTTAGGTAAAGTGAGTCATGTAACGTTCAGAATCATACACTTTAGCGTGATAGAGCACAAGGGAGGGGTTGCCCGCTGGGCTCCGGGGCGGGGGTTAAGTTTCCTGCTCTACAGTCCTGCTCACGACGGAGGCCACATTAAGTGGCCTCCTGTTCGTGCGGAACTCGCGATAAACTTAACCCCCGCCCCGGAGCCCAGCGGGCAATCATCGTTGTACCTATCACTGATACCAATAAACCGCTTGCATATCGTCTGTTGGCTTGGCACGGTACAATGCTTGTAGCTTTAAATTAATAAATTAGTGGGGTTAATTCATGGCAGAATCTCGTGCGGAGCGTAAGGCTCGTCGTGCTTTGATCGAGGCGGCTGAGGGGTCAGAGGAGAAAAAATCTTCTAAGAAATCCAAGTCGTCTCAGGACGCGAAGGGTAAGTCGGCCAAGGGCAAGGCTAAGGCCAAGCGTCCCGGCTCTCGTCGGAACGAGGATAAGGCATCTCAGACTCGCTCCAAGCACTCGCATAAAGATCGGGTTTCGTCTGCGCGTAAGGCCGTGGACCCCAAGTCTCCCTGTTCGATCATGAAATCTTGCGGTGGGTGCACGGCGCTCAATCGTCCTTATAAAAAGCAGTTGGCGGCTAAGCAGGCTGCTATGGAGGAGCTTTTTGCTTCGCTTTGTGAGCGTGAGGGCATTGCTGTAGATCCTATTCGTGGCATGGGTGTCACCCTGGGCGACCCGGGCAAATATCCTGCGCCGCGCGGTTTTCGCCATAAGGCCGCCACTCCCTTTGCTCCCGGTAAGGAGGGCGCTGTCCGTTGCGGTTTCTTTGAGCGCGGCACGCACAAGATCGTTGCCGTACCCGAGTGTCCTGTCGAGGCACCGGGTGCCCGTCAGATTCTCAACGGCATCGCACGCGAAGCTGAGCGGCTGCATATTCCCGCCTTTAATGAGGACAAGCATCTTGGTTTACTTCGCTATGCCGTCGTCCGCTGCGGTTGGCGTACCGACCAGGTCATGGTCACGCTCGTGACCGCTCAGCGCGACTTGCCGCATGCGCAGGAGTTCTTTGAGGCTGTCGCCGCACTCAATCCGCACATCGTCACCGTCGCCCAAAACATCAACGGACGTCCCGGCAACGCCATCCTCGGCGAGGAAACCCGCATTGTATATGGCGCCGAGTGCATGCGCGACCAGCTGCTCGGCTGTGAGTTCGATATCTCCCCCACCGCGTTCTACCAGACCAACCCGCAGCAGACCGAGCTGCTCTATCAGCTCGCGATTGACGGCATGGACCTGCAGCAGGGCGACGTACTCATGGATGCCTATTGCGGTAGCGGAACTATCGGCCTGTGCGCAGCTAAAGATGCCCAGAACAAGGGTATCGGCATTATGCTGCTCGGCGTTGAGCGCAACCCGGCGGGCATTGCCGACGCACGTCGCAATGCCGAACTCAACGGCCTCACCCGCAGCGCTTGGTTTATGGCCGACGACGCCACCGACTACATCCTAGATGCCGCCGATAACAGCGAGCGCGTCGACGTTCTTTCCATCGACCCGCCGCGCGCCGGCTCCACGCCCGAGTTCCTCGAAGCTGCCTGCGCACTTAAGCCGCGCCGCATCACCTATATCAGCTGCAACCCCGTAACTCAAGAGCGCGACCTTCACCAGCTCCTCGACGGAGGCTATCGCCTGCTCAAGATCACGCCCGTCGACATGTTCCCTCACACCGACCACACCGAAACCGTAGCGGTCCTCGAACGCCGCTAACCAACCTCAGTAGATTTTTGGGACAAGAAAGGGGGAGACCCGCCTGAGCCGCCCCCTTCGCTTGGTTTATAAACTCCGCTACATCCCATTGCGCAGATCGCACACGCCGGCTGCCGCCATCTCGCGCAGCAGCGTCTCGCGGTCGCGCGTCACGATCAAATCCAGCGGGAAGTGAATCTCGTCGAGCATCTTGCGCGCGTGATCGAGCTTGCCAATGGCCATGCCAATGTGGGCATCGGTTGACACGCCAATGCCCACGCCCAGCTCGGCGCAGCGCTCGGCGATCTTGCGGCATACGGCCCAATGCTCAGTGTCAACACCGTGTTCAAGACTATGGTTGTTGATCTCGATAATCTTGTGCTTGGCCTTAGCCGCCAACAGCACCTCGTCGATATCGAACGGCACACCCGAACGCCCCGTGTGACCCAGCATGAACACCTTGGGGTGCTCCAGGGCATTGATATACATCTCGGTCGTCTGGGCCAGCGTCGCGCCCTCAGCAATCTGCGGATTATGCACGCTTGCAACCAAATAATCCAAATTACGCGTAACCAAATCGAACAGCGAATGCTGACGGCTGTACGAATCGCCGGCAATATCGAGCGTGACAGGAGTGTCCTCGCCAAACAGGCTTCCGTCCAGCGAAACGATATCGGCCTCGGCACCACGCAGCACCAGCACGCCGCTCCAAATGCGCGGCCAGATATCCTGGTTGATAAAGAACTGGTAACTGCGCAGGTCATTGGGGCAAGCCGTAACCATAGAGCTCAAATGGTCGGCAGATCCGAGCACCTGCAGACCACGCTCTGCCGCCCAGTACACATTCTCCTCAATGGTCGAATATGCATGCGCAGAGAACATCGTATGGGTATGAATGTCACAAGAAAGCAGGTAGGGCATCAGGTCTCCTTATCTGGCACGGCCGTCGCTTATATTCATTGTACGCATAGCCTCCGATAGTCGTAAAACCACTCCATCCCAAAGACACAACGTCCATGACAACGGGGTCCGGCTTAACACCAAACCCCGTTTCACGTAAAACATTGTAAGCAGAGCGCTTTACTTTTGACGATACTCGTCAGCCAGCTGCTTCCAGGCGGGCAGTGAGTTGACGATAGTCTCGTAGCTCACACAGTAGCCAAGGCGGAACCAGCCCGGCATGCCAAAGCTATCCGAAGGCACCGCGAGCAGTTCGTACTTCTTCGCGCGCTCGCAGAAGGCGTTCGCATCGGGCTCCAGCGCTTTCACCCATAGGTAGAACGCGCCATCCGGCTCAACATACGTGTAGCCGTACTCCGCCAATGCACCGGTAAGCGCCGTGCGGTTGCGTGCATAGGCCTCAACGTCACTCGGCTCATCGATGCAATCGATAATCACGCGCTGGAAGAGCGCCGGTGCGCACACGAAGCCCAGCGTACGGGCAGCACCCGCAACAGCCGGCATCAGACGCGCTGCCTGAGGATTCGTATTGGGAACCAGGATCCACCCCACGCGCTCGCCCGGCAGCGAAAGCGACTTGGAATACGAGTAGCACACGATGGTGTGCTCGTAGATAGAAGGCACCCAAGGCACCTCGGCGCCATAGACAATCTCGCGATACGGCTCATCCGAGATAAGCATGATCGGGTTCTCGGGATCGCGCTTGGCGTTGACCTCGCGCAAGATATTGGCCAGTCGCGTCAGCGTATCGCGCGTATACACGGCACCGGTCGGGTTGTTGGGCGAGTCGATAATGACGGCCGCCGTCTTATCGCTGATCGCCTTGAGCACGTTGTCCACGCTCAGCTGGAATGTGTCCTCGTTGGCAAGCGCCTCGACACACGTACAACCAGCCTTCTCAATCCAAACGCGATACTCCGGAAAGTACGGGGCGATAACAATAACCTCGTCGCCCGGATTCGTAACGGCATTGAGCGTACAGGTGAGCGAAGCCGCGGCGCCCACCGTCATAAAGACGTCCTTGCCCTCATAGCTCGTACCGAAGCGACGGTTGAGCGACTCAGCAACGGCGGTACGGCACTGCGGTAGGCCCGGTGCGGGAGTGTAGCCGTGCAGCTGGTCACTGGGCAGTTCAAGCGCCTTTTTGATGGACTCCGCGACGGCAGCGGGTGCCGGAACGCTCGGGTTGCCCAGCGAGAAATCGAACACGTTTTCCGCGCCGATTTGCGCCTTGCGCTCAAGGCCATAGCTAAAAATCTCGCGGATGATGGAGCTCTCTGCACCGCGAGCATACATAGTTTCGTTGATCATCTGTTCCCCTTTCGCATAGGCGCTATTGTACGCTTTAGTCGGGAAAAGCGCCGCAGCAATGTTGATTGGGGACAGACTTAAATGCGTGAAAACGCTCATTTAAGTCTGTCCCCAATCAACAAAAAGAAAAAGCCTCCGCAGGTTTCCCCGCGGAGGCTTTCACCACAAAGACTATTTGTCGTCGTCGGTGTCGGCGCCGGCATTGACGGCACAGTCATCGCCGGCATCATCGGATGCGGCTTCGGTATCCTCCTGCATAGCCGCCTGCGCAAATGCCGCGGCATCGGCCGCAAGCTCCTCCTCGCTCATGCGAGGCGCGCGCTTCTTGCTCGGCATGCCGGCAGCCTTGGCGTTGCGCTCCTCCTTGGCCGCCAGGATATCACCCTCGCGCTCAAGGTAGGCATCCCACTCGTTGTCGAGCAGGGCATTCACGGCGTCACCCTCGACGGTCTCGCGCTCAAGCAGCACCTTCGCCATCAGATCGAGCTGATCGCGACGGGCATCCAAGATCTCGACCGCACGACGATGGGCCTCGCGCATGATGCGCTGGACCTCAACATCGATGCGGCGCGCCGTCTCCTCGGAGTAATCCTGATGATCGGCATAGTCGCGGCCCAGGAACACTTGATGCTGCGCCTCGCCAAAGACCTGCGTTCCAAGCTCCTCGCTCATGCCCAGGCGCGTGACCATCTCGCGCGCCATCTTGGTCGCGCGCTCCAGATCGTTGCTCGCGCCCGACGTGATGTCGTCGCACATGAGTTCCTCGGCAACGCGGCCACCCAAGAACACGGCGAGCTCGTCGAGCATCTCGTTCTTGGTCTTGAGGAAGTGGTCCTCCTGCGGAAGCTGCAGCGTGTAGCCCAGCGCCTGACCGCGGCTGACGATCGAAATCTTGTGAACCGGATCGGAATGCTCCAGGATGTGGCCCACCAGGGCGTGACCGCTCTCGTGGTAGGCAATCGTGGTGCGCTCGGCCTCGGTCATCACGCGACCCTTGCGCTGCGGACCGGCAATCACGCGCTCCATCGATTCCTCGACCTCGTCCATCGAGATCACGGAACGATGGCGGCGGGCAGCAAGCAGCGCAGACTCGTTGAGCAGATTTGCCAAATCGGCGCCGGTGAAGCCAACGGTCATCTGGGCGAGCTTCTCAAACTTCACGTCCTCGTCCATCGGCTTGTTCTCGGCATGCACGCGCAAGATCTGCTCGCGGCCCTTCACATCCGGACGGTCGACCGTAACCTGACGGTCAAAACGACCGGGACGCAGCAGCGCCGGATCCAGGATGTCGGGGCGGTTGGTGGCGGCGATCAGGATGACCGACTCGCTCTCCTCAAAACCGTCCATCTCGACCAGCAGCTGGTTGAGCGTCTGCTCGCGCTCGTCGTGACCGCCGCCCAAACCAGCTCCACGCTGACGTCCCACGGCATCGATCTCATCGATGAAGATGATCGACGGGGCCTGGGACTTGGCCTCCTTAAAGAGGTCACGCACACGGCTGGCGCCGACACCCACGAACATCTCGACAAAGTCGGAACCCGAGATGCTAAAGAACGGCACGCCCGCCTCGCCGGCAACGGCCTTGGCCAGCAGCGTTTTACCGGTGCCCGGAGGGCCCACCAGCAACACGCCGCGCGGGATCTTGGCGCCCAGCTTGCGATAGCGATCCGGATCGCTCAAAAAGTCACGGATCTCCTCGAGTTCCTCGACTGCCTCGTCCACGCCGGCAACGTCCTCGAACTTGACCTTGGGGCGCGTGGCCTCGTTGGTCTTGGCGTTGGTCTTGCCAAACTGCATGTTCCTGTTGTTGGCGCCCATCATCTGGCGCATAAAGTAGAACATGATGGCAATCAGGGCGATCGTCGGAAGCACGCTCATCGCCAGGTCACCCCAAAAATCGGGGTCATTGGTGTTGACGATGTACTTGGTATCGGGGTGCTCCGCCATAAGCTCGGCAAGCGAATCGGAGCCGACATAGGTCGAGGAGAAGCTCTTGAGCTCGCTCGTATCGCCCTTGTCCTTCTTCGTCTTCCAGTAATGACCCGTCACGCTTCCGTCTTGAACCGTATAGGTCAGATCTTCGACGCGATCCTGCTTGATGGCGTTGACCATCTCGCTCGTCGCGAGCTTTACGGTATTGCTGGAATTGGCAAAGCCGGAGCCCATGTTAAAGAAGGCGTAGCCCAGAAGCGCGCAAGCCAAAATAAAATACAGCCAGCCCGTACGCGTGGGCTTCTTGCCTCCGGGCATCCCCGGGATCTTAGGCTCCCGGGGAGTCTGGGAATTGTTATCGTTACGGTCGTCGGGCATCTTACGAATAAACCTCCGGTTTCAAAATGCCCAGATACGGAAGGTTACGATAGCGCTCGGCATAGTCGAGGCCGTAGCCCACCACAAAGGCATCGGGGCAATGGGTTCCAACATACTTGGGCGTGATGGCCGAGGTACGGTCCTCAACGTCCTTCCACAGGAAGGCGGCGACCTCCAGAGAAGCGGGCTTGCGGCTCTCGAGGTTCTTCATCAGATACTTGAGCGTCAGGCCCGAGTCCAGAATGTCCTCGACGATCAGCACGTCGCGACCGCGGATGTCGATATCCAGGTCCTTAATGATACGCACGATACCCGAGGACTTCACACCGTCGCCATAGCTCGAAACAGCCATGAAATCGATGTTGGTCGGCAGCTCGATCTTGCGCATCAGGTCGCCCATAAAGACCACGGCGCCGCGCAGGACCGCAATCAGCACCAGATCCTTACCCGCGTAGTCGCGAGTAATCTGCTCGCCCAGGCGAGAGACGATACCGTCGATATCCTCCTGCGTAAACAGAACCTTCTCGATATCCGGATGTTGAGAAGCCATGACAACCCTTTCTTGTGCTTATCGCCCATACACCGCCGTATGGACGCGAACTTCACATTCTAGCAGCGCACGGGGTATATTTTCCAGCCCGTACGCCATCAGCGCGGGAATACCGTCAACGTCGCACAGAATAGCTGGCGTGGGACGCTATTCCGCATCGACCACACGAAGCAGATACGCCACGCGCGTTGCGGCCGTGCATTTAAAACGTTCGTCCGTGCGAACGCCTGCGACCCATACCACGGCACCTCCCGGAGCCGTTCTCACCACGGGAACGCCTGCGCGCTCAGAAACAGGAATACGAGCCTCGTTGAGTAGGTCGGATACCTTCTTACTTCGCCCACTCATGCCCAACGGACACATCACATCCCCCGGCACGGGACCGTCTACCCACAGACGCGCCAAACGCGCCTCGGCGGGAATCTCCCCGCGCGAGCCGGCGAGCATCCGTTCGCTATCGCGATCGGCAAAGCCCAGCGTCGCGGCATCCACCATAGCGACCACCCCTCCGGCACCCGCAAGTTCGCGGGCACGGCGCACAATATCACACCCCGGCTCCACAGCCATCGGCTCTGCCACCAGGATGCGGCCCGCCCCCAGCGGCAATCGACCGGGAATGGTGACCCAATCGGCAACTAACCCCTCGCGCGCCGCCGGGGCCTTGAATGACAGCATGCCAAACTCCACGCGCGCATCGATTCCCGCCGGCAGCGTGACCGAACCCGAGCCCTCGGCGACACAGGCGAGCACGCGCTCCACATGCCGCATCTCCGGGCGAGCGTCGGGGTCGATACGCTTAATTGCCAGTCGCACCATGCGCCGAGCAATCACCACCTCGGCCGCGGCCAGTCGGCGAGCGTCGAGGACCAGTGCGCCCACCGCCTCCTTACGCAGGCAGCTTCGAAACGCCTGTGCGGAAAGCTGGGAAAGAAAGGCATCCTCATCGCCTAAGATCTCGCAGGCGGCGCCAATCGTCTTGCAGACGCTCGCGTTGCGCTGCGCCACCACCGGCATCACTCGATGGCGCACGTAGTTACGCAAGTACGACACGTCCTCGTTGCTCTCGTCCTCTCGCCACGGCTGACCATGCACCTGCAGATAGCCAACGAGCTCATCATGAGTCAGGTCGAGCAAGGGACGCACCACGATGTTCCTCCGGCGAGGAATGCTCGATAGGCCAGCGGGGCCCGAACCCTTAATCGCGTTCATCAAAAACGTTTCCGCCCGATCAGAAGACGTGTGCGCAGTGCAGATACGAGCCGCCGTTCGCGGTGCCCCCGTCTGGGCGCAGAGCTCGCGAACATACCTCCGCGCCGCGGCATAGCGCACTTCGCGGGCAGCCGCCTCGATATTGCCCGATTCATCATCAAAATAGGCATGCTCAACACACAGCGGTAGACCATATTGCGCGCAGAGCTCACGCACGAAGGCCTCGTCGCCATCGGATGCCTCGCCGCGCAGATGATGGTTCACGTGCAGCACGTGCAGTCGCTCACGCGCGATGGGGGCTACACCACGCCCATCCAGAATATCCAACTTTGATGTGCACGCCATAAGGAGCAAAGCCGTCGAGTCCGCACCACCTGATACCATGAGCACCACGGGGGCAGCCGTCTGCCGCGTTGCCAGGGCTTTATCATCGGCCCACGACGCAGCATGGTGTCCATAATGCTGAGATACCGTTGGCATTTGCTTCCTCCTCTATTCGTTCGCACCCATTGTATCCTTTGGAATCTTATGTCTCGTCTGCACCTTCATATCCTTGGCAGCGGCTCAAAAGGCAACTGCGCACTCATCGAAGGCCCCCGGGGCCTCATCATGATTGACGACGGTCTTTCTCGCCGCGAGACATTAAAGCGCATGGCAGAACTGGGGCTCTCGGCAGACAACGTCTCGGCTCTTCTCATTACTCATGAGCATAGCGATCACATCAAGGGTCTCGATGTCTGGTGCAAGCACTGGCACGGCCCCCTCTTTGCCAGTAGGGGCACACTTTCGAGCAAAGAAAATCTTTCGCATCTGCCTGTCGAGGAATTCGATCCCGGTGACACCCTGTCCATTGCCGGCATCCACGTGCAAAGCTACTCAACATCACACGATGTCATCAATCCAGTCGGCTATCGATTCGACGCCCTCGATGATTCCATCGGCTTTGCCACCGACACCGGAGAGCTATCGAGCCAAGCCATGAACACCCTCAAAGATTGTCGAGTCCTCGCGCTCGAAAGCAACCACGATGTGACCATGCTACGCAAGGGAGAATATCCCCGCTTTCTTCAGGAGCGCATCCTGTCTACAAGGGGACACCTCTCCAACGACCAAGCCGCCGAAGCCGCGCGCGAACTTGTTACCGAGCGCACCGAACAGCTCATTGCCATGCATATCAGCCAAGACAACAATCGTCCGAGCCTTACCGTCAAAAGCTATGCCAAAGCGCTAGCCGCATCCCTGGATGACGAGGTCGGCAGCTCCGCCACCCTTCTCCAAGGATCGCGAAAACTCTCGATACGCCCCGCAAGCCAGCATCGGCCAGCAACCATTCAATAGACTGTCCTAGACAGCAAAAGGGGCCGGGAATCGCTTCCCAGCCCCTTTTGTTATCTTTTAATAGCGCAGAACACCAACGAAGTTAGTCGATGGAGATCTTCGTAACGTTCTTCTTCTCGACGATCTTGGGAACCGTAACGGTCAGGATGCCGTCAGCGTACTTAGCCGAGAGGCCCTCGCTCGATGCGTCCTTAAGATACACGCCACGGGTCGCGCTGTACGAGCTGAACTCCTTCTGCAGGAAGTTCTTGCCCTCGTTCTCCTCGTCTTCCTCGACATTCACGCTAATGGACAGACGGCCCTCGTTAAGCTCGACATCGATATCGTCCTTGGCGACGCCGGTCAGATAAGCCTTGACCTCATAGCCATCGCCCTTATCCTCAACGTCAACGGGAAACGCCTTAGAAGCAATCGAGTTGTTCGCCAGGTCGCTCATATCATCAAACAGATCGAACAGCGAGCTTGCAGAGGGACGAACGCCAAAAACCGAACGATAAGGAACCATGCTTGCCATGTTTACCACTCCTTTATAGGACTGCCGAGTCATCTTCTAGGTGACTGGGACTTCTTTTGACGCTCTTATATATGCCCACCCGGTGCTCATATATACATCGACTATAAAGTTTTTTGAGTCCACTACTATAAGCATATCTAAGTGCTTATGACTCAGGTTTTAGGAAGGTTAAGGTTCTTTGAACCAGAGCTTAAAAAACGAGTATATCCACAGCTACAAATAACAAGGGGCTTACAATGAGCGCGTATACGTTGTTGGAAACGAGCTAAAGGGCATCATGGACGACCAAAACCAGAACAATATGTTTATGCCGACGCAGGGGGAAGATACTTCCGCGCAGCCGCCACGGTTCCATCGCCCCCACATCTCGCAAGAGCCCATTAATGATGCAGAGCCCGAGTATGTTACGAGAAATCGATATCAAACGCTCGAGGATGCCCAAACGGGACGTAAACATATGGGCGTCGCCTCGGGAGACCCCGTATATCTGAAAGACGCACCATTATCTAAAAACAGCGCAGCTAGTGATGAGCCGATGAAAGCATCCGCCACTCATCAACAAAGAGGTCCTCGACCAAAGCAAACCTTGACGAATTCGGCTCGCTATCTCGAAACGCCAAAACAGGGAAAATCAATCTTCGTTTCGTCAAGTAAACGACGCAAGCAGCATCGACTGACAATCCTGCTTTTGATCATTGCGGTCATAGCAGTTGCCCTTGTTATTCGATTTATCTTCTTTAAATAAAGGCTCAATACCAAAAACGATAAGATCGTCTGATGTAATTGAGTCATTTATGCCCCGTAAACGCAAAAAAGGGGAGGCCGCGAGGCCTCCCCCTTCTCAGTTCAAG
>CAUAEH010000010.1 GCA_958427975.1 uncultured Collinsella sp.
CCATGGCGTGCGTCGAGGGATCGAGCCAGTACCACGCACCGTTTAGGTTGAGCCAGCCGGAGGCGAGGGCGCCGGAGCCAGTCGCGTAGTACCAGGTCCCGCCGTCGAGGACCCATCCGGTCGCCATCGCGCCGGAGGCGCTGAACCAGTACGCTGAGCCGTTGCACGCGTGGAGGCCCGTCACCATGGCGCCGCCCGCGTCGGGGTCGAGCCAGTACCAGGAACCGCCGGTGCGAATCCAGCCGGTCGAGGCGATACCGTCAGCGAACCAGTACCAGGAGCCGTCGACGAAGCCCCAGCCGTTAAGGGGGCCGCAGCTGCCGAAGTAGCGGCGGACGCCCTGCGCGTCCGTCTGGTAGCCCGTCAGCATAGCACCCATCCGGGCGTCGAAGCAGTAGGGCACGCCGCCGACGGATACGGGGCCGCGCGCCAGCGCGCCGGAGCCAGTCGCGTAGTACCAGGTCCCGCCGTCGAGGACCCACCCGGTCGCCATCGCGCCGGAGGAGTTGAACCAGTACAGGGAGCCGTTGCACTCGTGAAGGCCGGTAGCCATGGCACCGCCCGCGTCGGGCTCGAGCCAGTACCACGTGCCACTCTGAAACAACCATCCGGTATACGCCTTGCCGTTGGAGGCTACATAATACCAGGTGCTGTCAATTAGTTGCCAATGATAAAGGGAGACATCAACATACGCGTAGTTCATATCAACGTTGCCGTTGATTCCAGGGACTTTTCCGTTGCTCTTATACTGCCAAAAACTGTAATTGCCGGTATAGTCACATTGCGAGTTATATTGAGCAATCCAATGATCCCAAGAGCTACTCTTAAATACAGAGTCAGTCAAAATGTTGTTAAACCAATTTAAATTTGCATAAATACCAGGCTCATATCCTGCGGCAGAAATCCTATTACAAAAAACCTGCGCCCTCGATGCAATTCCGGTTTGACGTCCATTTGCAATTATCGAGCTATCCTCAAGATCGTAATACACCGGCAATCTTGGATTATGCCCAGAAAGGCAATTGATCACCATTGATGCCTCATCAGCTGCCTGTTGATTATCAAAAGCATATGAATAGATATAGACGCCGTAGGGAATTCCGAGTCGCTCGCACTCAGAAATATTTCGATTAAATTGATAGTCAACTCGACCGCCCCAAGATGGAGCGCCAAATCCAACACGCAGAATAGCGAAATCGATACCAGAAGCCTTAACAGCATTCCAGTCAATACGTCCTTGATGCTCACTGACATCGATGCCCTGCGCCGTAGCCCCATCGGGAAGAATGTCCATGGACAATAAGGCTATTCCATCTTCTTCGGAAGAAGCATCCTCTGCGACCAATTGCCCATCCTCATAACGCCAGGAATTCTCAACTAGGGACCGCGCAGCTTCCGCGTTCGAGGGGAAAACAAACACAGAAATGGGCACAAGGACCATCAGCACCAACAATGCCGAAAATAACTTAAGATGTTTGCTCATGTAAACCTCGTCATTCGTTCTTGTTTGCGTTTAGCTTACAGCATGGCTGTGAAAGATTTGCGAACATCCAACTGGACAAGATGCCATCTAGGACGACAAACAACTGCACGCAATACCACAATGTAAACAAGAACTTCCCAGCAGGGTGAAACCAAGGACTCCTAGTCCCTACTCTTAGCCCCAAAGAATGCCGACATCAGTTAGCTTTCAAACCAGATGTCAAAAAGGTAGGGGACCCAGAGAGTCCCCTACAACGCGGAATTCTAACGAATCAAGATTACTTTCGATGGGCCCAAAGCAGTCAAACCGGAGATGCGATTTCCATAACCATCACTATGCCAGAACAAATTTTCGCTCGGCGAATTGCCCCAGAAAAAGCCAATGTGGCTATCGTCCGCATATGGGTTGTAAGGATTGAAGAACACAATGTCCCCCTTACGAGCCAAACCACTGCGTAACAACTCATCAATAGAGTTGAAATAAGTCACGTTCGCGCACGTATCGGTAGCGTAGCCGTACCAACGATAAGCGTTTACGCAGCCGCCCCTTCCGGGACCTCCACTCCAAGGGGAATGGCTCTGCTCGGCGGCAATGGGAGCTAAATTCCCGCCCGCCTTCATATATGCATGCGATACAAATCCACCACAATTCATGCCCGTATAACCGTCCCAACGCGGATCACCCTTTGGGTACATGCACGTTTCCTGGCTGAGATGCGTGTCGTAGCGTGTTCCACGGTAATAGCCGTCGTTTTCGTGGCTCATAAGCCAATTGACCAGGCTGGACCTATTGACCCCCAAAACAGAACCAGACGTATTCAACCATGCACCACTTGCATTGAAGAAATAGTCAACGCCATCGATTTTCAGCCACCCGTTAGCAAACATGGCGCCCGAAGGCTGGAGCCAGTACCACGTACCGCCGTCATTAAGCCATCCAGTTTTCATCTTGAATGTGGAAGGGTCCATCCAATACCACGCACCGTTGACATATTGCCAACCAGACTTAAGGACACCATTGGAAGATGCGTAGTACCAAGTATTGCCACTTTCGTCAGAAGCGTCTTTCGACATAATCCAACCAGACGCCACGTTAACGACACCATTCGCATCCGCATAGAAAACCGCATCTCCAATATGAATCACACCTGGCAATGAAGACGAGTCGGTACGATCAGCGACTACAGGAGATCCATCAGATGAAGTAGGCAACGGCTCGCACAGTGCTCCAGACGAATTCGCCCATGCTATACCATCGTTCAAGTTGATCCAGCACGAAGATGCCATTGCACCGGAATCATAAGAAAAATAGCGCTTGCTTCCTACCGCAAATTCACCAGTACGCATTGCGCCGGATACATCATCAAGGTAATACCAGGCGCTTCCGGACTTTATCCATCGCCCTCGTTGAATAGCTCCGTTTGATGCGGCGTAATACCAAGTACCATCAGCAAGTGCCCAGCCTGTTGCCATGGCACCTGAACTCGTAAGGAAATAGGTGGACGAGCCCACTTGCACAAAGCCCGTGAGCATAATATGGCTTCCTGGATCCAGGTAATACCAAGAATTCCCTAGAAGTAACCAGCCTCCATGCAGCAAGCCGTTAGAGTCAGCGTAATACCAGTTGTTGTCAATAAGTGCCCACTGGGTGGATAGCATAGCCCCTGAACTGTTAAAGATATAAGAGGTGCCATTACATTCTTTCAGCCCGGTGGCCATAGAACCGTCTGCAGGATCAAGCCAGTACCAACGACCCCCATCCGAGAGCCAACCCTTTACCAGGGCGCCAGAGCCGGAGAAATAGTGCCAAACGGAAGCTTCAAGATGCCATCCGATAAGCATCGCACCAGAAGAAGAGAATCCATACGTGGCTCCCCCGATCTGCAGCATCGAGTCGTGGACCATCTTGCCTTCATCATCCAGCCAATACCAGTTGCTGTCGTCTGAAAGCCAGCCTTTTACCATGGCGCCAGAACCGGAAAAATAGCGCCAAGCAGAAGTGGAGCCCGTAGAATCTAGGTACCAGCCGACACGCATTGCACCCGAAGAGGAGAATCCATAAGTCGCACCCCCGACTTGAACCAATCCATCCTGAGCCATTCGGCCTTCGTCGTCGAACCAGTACCAGCTACCGTTTATATGCCTCCAAGAAGAAACAGCGATTGTTCCGTCGGACAAGCCCCAACGCCAAAAACCAGCCCCTTCTTCGGGTGATATCCACCCCTGATGCCAAATAATTTGATTCGAAACCTCAGAAGGGATCTCATTATCCATCTGAGAGTTCTGCTCGACAGCGAAGGTCGATTCGCGCTGAACATCAACGCCTGACTCGACAGAAGCAATAGCAACGTTAGATGCGGGACCTTCGTCAGTGTTATTCAAATCAAGGGCGTATAACATCGAGGGCGAACCCAAAAGGAGCCCCAAAGAAACAAGGCCCGAAAAGACCAGCACCCCGAATGACCATTTCTTCATAGCAGCACAGTATCCAATCACGCAGTGGCCCCGTCACCTCAGGGCAACGGGGCCTCAATCAAAACTAGCTCAGTAATGTACTAGCCAATTTGCTGGCAGTTTTTGCACTCTCGTGAAGCGCCACGCCTCTGGGCCTCCTGGATAGAGATCTGCGAATAGCCCTTTGCGTCCTTGCCAACGGTACGGCACTTATGCGTATGGTAAACATGGCTACCGCTCTTGTACCAAACTAAACCGTAGCCCGGAATCCACTTGCCGTCCTCGCCGACATAGTAGGAGCCAACCCAGGCATTCGTAGCCATGGCACCGGAAGACTGGAGGTAGTAGTCGCCGACCCAGGCGTCGTGGGCCATAGCGCCGGAACCGCTAAAGTAGTACCAGGCGCCGCCGACCTGACGCCAGCCGGTGGCCATCGCGCCGGAATCGTCGAACCAGTACCAAACTCCACCAACGTTAGCCCAAGAGTTAGAGGCCATAGCGCCCGAACCTCCGAGCCAATACCACGTGCCGCCATTGCTTAGCCAGCCGGTTGCCATGGCGCCCGAACCGCTCGCATAGTACCAAGAGCCGCCTGCCAAGAACCACCCAGTGGCCATTGTACCGGAGTCGCCGAACCAGTACCAGGAGCCGCCGAGGCTGCGCCAGCTGTTAGCGACCATGGCGCCCGAGCCGTCGAGGTAGAACCACGTACCGCCGATGTTGAGCCAGCCAGTGACCATCGCACCGGAGGCATTAGTGTAGTACCAGGTACCCGAATCGTTGATCCAGCCAGTCAGCATGACCCCAGATTCATTGAAATAGTACCAAGCCCCGCCGAGATTATGCCAACCGGTCAATAGCTCACCGTCGGAGGTCGCATAGGACCACTTTCCGTAGATGGAGTCGTAGAACCAGCCACTATGCTGCATGCGGCCATCGGCGTTGGCACCAGGGGTGTTCAGGAAGTAGTTCTTGCCGTCAATCTGAACTCGGCCGTATGCCATATCATGGCTTTCGGGATAGAAGTAATACTTGTCCCCACCGATAGACTGCCAGCCCGACACCGCGGTCCCGTCAGCGCCAAAATAGTACCAAACAGCTTCGTATTCGTTATGCCACTGGTTCGTGACCATGGCGCCAGTTTCGGGATCGAAATAGCGAAGGTTGCCGTCCTCGCACCGAACGAGTCCAGTCTTCGGACGACCGTCGGAACACCATTCCGTAATCGGTCCACCGCCTCCGCCACCGCCAGCAATATCAGCAAATGAGGGCGCCGGGGCAACCGTCATGCAGGCAGCGGCAAATGCAACAACTCCCAGCACTGTTAGTCCGTGCCATCTTTCTCGAAGGTTTTTCATACGACATCCTTTTTCCGAGATTTAAGGCTCTCTTAAGTTATTTTTAAACTATCAATTCAGTATTTCAACGGGAAATCGATAAAAGGTGTCTTTGTGACTGCAATTTAAATATGAGTCGCCACACCTCAACCGTTACGCTAAATAGCTTCTAAGGCAAACTTAGCGCATGAACGAACCAATTTAATTAATACGACCACCTAAAAAATCCTGACACACGTTTTCGATATGACAAGAGCCGCTTCAACAAGGAGTACTTGAACCCCACCGCCCTTGCAGCTCTTGAGGATACTTTGCCGGAACTTGGCATTACTTCGCGCTAAAGCGAGAAGTACTCACTATCGGCAGATAGGTTTGGTCCGAGCCATGGGTCGCCGTTGAGGAAGAACTGCGGCCAGCGCTGCATGAACAGCGCTTGCTCGCGTTTCCAACGGCGCAGCTTTTCCTCGTTGGCCTCTTCCCTGCCGCGCGAGGTGAACTCGTAGTGGCACAGCTCGGCATGGGGCGTAAAGATGCTGTAGGTAGTCGTCCTAACAACGTTTCAATACTCCTCCTGCATAAGGTTCCGCAAAGGCCGCTCGATGAACGACATCTGAATTGCGAGGGTCAAAAATAAGGGTATCTCTTGCAGCAAATAGCATTGGAATATAGGAGCTTGGAGCCAGTAAAGATCGCCTAAGCAAACGGCAAGTAAAAGGGACGCATGAACGGTGGTGACCGGCAGCAAAAAACACCAACTTTAGTCCATCATCAATGTCAATCTATGCAGTTCCGCAAGTACGCAAATTGCTTCAGAAACTTGAGCACCCGAAATAGCGGCTAGTTGTTACGTGCCAAGACGTTGTTTACGCCGACGATGCGTGACATCGGGGGCAAGCCCCGCATGTGCTGTGAGGACGGTCCCAATTGTAATGCTCGATAAAGGGGTCGAGGGCCTCGGCCCTAGACCCCTTGCTTTCCCAGGCGCGAGCGTACTGCCACTCCTGCGCGAGCGTCCGGTTCACGAACTCGACCTTTCCGTTCTGCCAGAGGCTGAAGGGCCTAGTGTACTTGTGCTTTGTGCGAATCTCAGATCTTTCTTGAAGATAAGCAGTAGATTAAAGTATTCGACAAGAAATCCCGCATTACATTCAACCCGCAGAAAAAAACAGAGCACTAATACTCCGCTATGCCTTCGGACTCATATAAAAACCTCATATGATCGACATCGAATCTAAGTGATAGCACATCTATAGATTTGCGTACATCAGAACACAGGCAAACGAATTTAAAAAACGAATCAGTTAATTCGCTTTCAAACTCTTTGTCGCATATACGTTTTCCAAGCTCAATAGCTTGGCTCAATTTAGTAGCGACAAAGTGGTTGGAAATTAAACCAAGCATGTTATTAGCCTTCTCAAGGCTATCAAGAACAGGCAAAACGTATTGTATTGCGAAATCTAATGTGACGGTATCATCCTCAATATAATTCGGAAGTCGATACGCTAAATCACATGTATTTATATAATATTTGATCCATGACTCTTTCATTTTTGGAAACCGAGAGATATGGATTAACCGACTTTCAGCAGAGGTATCGCCCAATCTATTAGAAGTTGGAATTAAAATAGTATTTGACCTTTGCTTTCGCCAAGACGAATTATCGAAATTCAATCGAACACGAATATACTCTTGCAACCAGACAAAATAGCACGCTCCATCATCCGCTAAAGAACATCTAATTAAAAGAAAAGGTATTGCAAACATTTCAGCGTATAAAAGCGTCTTCGTATCAATGGAAAATGGAATTTCAGGTTTATCTTCGAGTGGCTTGTTTGTTCCCTTCACCTGAATTGCCATTAATTCACCAGTAGCGAATCCGTTTTCAAAGCGCTCAAAAATTTTATCGATTCCAAAATCACGTTCTGTTAAGTCTCGAACAACCCAGTTTTCAGAAGGCATAAGGGAGGTGACGAAAGAGCATGCCTCTGTATCAATTATGTGGCTATTTGGACGTTTCGGAGGATATGCCATAAAAATCAGCTCCATCAGCCTTAGCGCAAGAGCACCTAATAACGACAAATTAAAGATATCAACCAACATAATTAGACTGCATGTCAGTTGATATCGAATAAGCGGTTAACGACACAATAACCAATAAAACAAATAGCACTCACTGTGTCCAGGGGCATGGACCATCTCCTCCATCCTTCCTGCTCGAGCACGTCAGAGTAACCACCCGGTGAAACCATTGGCCGAGAGCTGCGCCCCCAGTCCCAGGGAGGCGGCCCTCTTGATTAAACTGCTCAGTATTTCGTGCTCACGGGCTCAATTCCCGGTGACCACTTGAGCCACTTCATAGTAGAGAGCAACGGCAATGTCGACGCTGCAGGTCTTAAGAATACGTTCGCAATAGATGTTCCGGCTGTTCACGCCACTGCAGTGAAGCTGACCGGCCTCGGCTTCTATGATCGAATTAAGCACCTGATCGGAGAGCCTACGGATAAGCACCAGCTGTCGATCGTCCCGTCGCTGAGGTGGGGCTCAGCGAACATGTCGGGCGCGGCGTCCGCTAAGATCTACATTGTGGTCCTCATCCTTCTCAAGAACCTTCCTTGTGGTTATTTCAGATTCTAGTGCGAAAGCCGTTTTGCGTCAGGCAGACGTCATCACCCCCCCCCACGCTTACGCCATCTATTTTTTTGTGCGATCCACAGTATAGCTAGCTCACGCTCTTTGCTATCATCAAATTTGCAGGTCTCATATTTGATGTTTCATTCAGCTCCTTAGAATCGATAACCAAATCCCATTGTCCATTTTGGCCCGGCAATGATCGGCAAAGTTGTTTGTTAGGTATACGAAACAATCGATTAACTGGAGTCAAACGCTTAACTCCAAAACATTTCAAACTGACAATTTCGATACAAAATAAAGCTGCCAGTGAATTCAAACAGTTCTCCAAATTAGCTTTTCTAAAATACGTACCACGATCATGTTTCACAGCGTTATAGCTATCCCACCAAGTTAATTTTGCATACATTCCATTTATCCACGCATTAAAAGGTTTGAGTGAAATACTCTGGTTAATCGCAATGTCAACTACCTCATTTACAAAGGCAATATCATTCAAAGCAGACAGGCACTCGAATGCTTCCTTGATATTAGATGGTCTATTTCCGGATCGAAGTTCGACATAATCTTTAAAAACCGAATCAAATTCAGAACAAATCGATAAAAGCATCTTTGCAAATTCAACCGAATAAGTTGAGAAATTATCGTTGCTCAGCTCAACATAATTAAAGGAATTAACAAGCTCTCTTTCAAGAACCAAGTAGTAAATCCCAATTTGATAAAGATAAAGTCATAGACAAACAACTCCCGTTAACGTAAATTACATCAAATTATCTTTCGAAATGCCCCCCGTAGATATAGCCATCGCCAGCTCAGGAGTCTACTGACGCCCGATTCAGCTGACAAATAATTGACTATACGGCACTATTAACGGATAACTAGCACTGTTCATCTACAGGAATATCCAGTTTATTCGCCGCGCAAATGCAAAGCTCTTTATCCTCTTGAGTCATCCTGCTCCCAAGAATAACTCGCAACGGCTTGCATGGGCGTTGTACATAATTCATCTCAAGCTCATCTGGCTCTGGTACAAGACGGGCACGATATTCGTTCTCCCGCTCAAACACACTGCCCTTTCTGTAAATTGCCCGTAGATCACTAAGCATGTCATCACTGCTCACATTAAGACCAAGCATCCTAGCAGCAGTCCAAGCAATTTGAGGGTCGCAATTAAATGGTTCGTCATCATATAAAATTGGTAATAATTCAGTGCGCATTCCGTTAGCTATGTTGCAATTGCGAATAGCTTCTCTGTCGTAAGCAAGAACGAAACCCGCTTGGCTTTCGGAATATACATTCCACATATTCGAATCGCTAGGATTGTCCGTTAGGCACAAAATGCGACAACAATTTCGGCAGCTATTCTGATGAACTGGGGCAACAAATCCTCCAACAAATAAGCGCAAATTTTTAACAGCCGAGCGAAAAAGACTAACTTTTCCCTCATCGGATAGTATCTTGAACTCATCTATTCTTGCTGGATTAAAAGGAGCCCCCAGAACCCCTAAAACAAACGCAAGTCGTCTAAAATCAATTTGATTTATTATCTTTAACGCTTGTTCATCATCATTGAGATTACTTTCGATTTCATCTATACCATTCCAGTTATAGATCGGTACCGAGTCGCACTGATCGCTGAAAACCTTTGGATGAGAAAATGTAACAGTCGCGTTTTCTAGATCGGCAAAAGCGTATTCACTTGGAGGTCGATAGCGGTAAAGCATTCGCGGGACGAGAGAAGTCGATAGCGCTTCCAGCTCCTTCTTTGCGGAAACAATGGAGGCGCCATCGTTTTGCTTGGCAACGAGATTAGCCAGCGTCTCCCGATATGTTTCTTTCTGTGTCAAGCTTAGCACCATGTAATATCGCTTCCCGATCTAGCTAAATTAGATGCAGTTGATTTTATCCAGTGCAAAGATACTGAATGCACATACGAAGCAGAAGTCATGTCTATCAACTACCGAAAAATGATTCCGATTGGAACGTACCGGAAATCGTAAAAGCTGCCAACGGATATATTTATAATAGCCTGAGATGACTAGAGATGAAAACATATAGCTATCAAGCAATCTTATCCTCCGATGAAGACGCCAGCTATGACATCAAATTCCCCTCCCTGTCAGGTCGTTTTACCAATGACGGAGCGCCGCAGAGGCTGCAGAAGCAGTCGAGTATGCAGAAAAGATTTATATGAGCGCGTCAATTAAAAAAAGCTCTGTTAGACCAGGATTGACACACATCTGTCCTCACGGCGCCATATCGTTAGCCTCGTAGACCGCGGGGCAGCATGAACGCCGAGGACCTGGTAATCGCCTTCAAACGGGACATGGCGAAGCTGAGCGGGACCGAGCGCCGCCGCGCGATTGAGTCCGTCAGGGGCGTAATCCGCACGGCGGCGTTCGACGACGCGGCCGGCTCCGCCTACGAGGTCGAGCGCAGCCGCGTCTGCCTCAAGACCGCCTACACCATGCGCCATAGGCTGATCGAGTGCCTCTCGGCCCACTGCCCCCATTCAGGGTCGGGCGGGGCTGCGGCGGCGAGCTCGATGAAATCCACTTCCCCGAGTCGTTCAAGGGCAAGGGCAACCGCGCGAAGGGGTTGTTCGCGATGCCGCATCGGCATCGTAGAGACGGTAGAATGGTCGCACCGCGATATACGAGGAGGGGTGCAGCCATGCCGTCGAACATACCGGCCGCGACGATCCGGGTCGACCCGGAGGTCAAGAGGGAGGCCACCGTCATCCTTGACGAGCTCGGCCTGTCCATGTCCACCGCCGTCAACGCGTTCCTCAGGGCGCTCGTCCGGGAAGGCGGGATGCTGTTCGAGATGAAGGTAAAGGCGCCGGCAATCGACTTGAAACGGTAGACCCTTCACGATTAACCCGACCGATCTTGAGCACATCGCCCCCCTGCCGGATTCAAACCCTGCAAGGGGGCGATAACTTTGCATTTTCAAAATACGATTGGGCTGAATGTCGATACTGGTCTAACAGAGCCTTAGTTTTTTAGATATTGCGTCAATGTCCATTTCGTCTCTTTTAGCGCTGAATACGATGTATCGGGTTCATTTTCTCATGCCTTATAAGGAATATATGAGACGGCTGAATTCGTAGATGCCTGTTGTAAATGAATGTATGTGAGAAAGCTAACAACTACTTAATAAGAGTTGCGTTTGGCATCAGACAACGAAAACCGTTGCATTTTGTCTCATGCAACTAAAAGGGTTGCGTTTGGTATATAGCAACGAAAACAGTTGCATTATGTCTCATGCAACTAAAAGGGTTGCTTTTGGTGTCTAGCAACGAAAACAGTTGTTATAATGCGTAAAAAGTAGCAATTGAGGAGCGACAGATGACGGATTATTCAGTGCTGATGCTGGACATAAAGCAATCGAGAAAGCTAAACGAGGCTCAGAGGCAGAGCGCTCAAGATGACCTTCTTGGAGCGTTGAATTGTGCGAACGCTTTGTTCTACGACTCGTTGGAAAAGCCGCTCATGTTTAGCGCGGGGGATGAGATTCAGGGTATGTTTCGAGACCTCCCTAGCGCATTTCTTGCCTATCGTTATTTACGGATTCTCGTGCAAACGGTTGAGTTGCGCGGGGGGATAGGGATTGGCTCCTGGACGACTCGAACGGAATCCTCTCTTTCAACTGAGCAAGATGGAACGGCCTATCATCGGGCTCGGGCTGCGATCGACGCCGCAGAGAAGGATAGATTTAAATCGCTCAAAATATTTGACGAAAAAGGGTGCTCAAATTTATATGAAGCTGCAACAGCTAGCAGCATTGGGATAATCGAGAGACGAAACAAGCCTCAGAAGAGAACGTGCGAAATCGTTGAGTTGACTTGTCCTTTAATATTTGATTTGTGGGCGAGAAAACCAGGACAAGCCAATCGCTACAAAGAGGCAATAGCTCAACGGCTGGCGAATACGGGACTCGATTTTCAAAATGATATCGAACCAAGAATAACCAGCATGGAAAAGCCTTTCGACGCGGTGCAGGTGGAGCTTGAAAAGAGCCTTATGGGGATTCCTGGGCTGCTTGAGATTGCGACGGGCGCGTCACGCCAGGGAATCGAAAAAAGCATGCGGAATGCGAGCATCCAACTGGAGAGAGAGCAAGCTGCACTTGCTGTATACGTTTTGAGCAGGGAGGGTGCAGAAAAATGCTGACTCTAGGAATTGTGCTCATCGCTCATTGCATCTTTGATTTCTATCTACAGTCCACAGGGATGGCTGTTCAAAAAGAGACCGATAATAAAGTACTGGTTCTGCACTGCGTGATTTACTGTGTCGGAATTAGCTTGATTGTTAACGCGATTTACGAAATTGGATGTTTGCAGAACTTAATTATCTTTGGGGTGCTGATAGCCTCGCATTATTTTATGGATGGTCCAGCGAGGCTCTATTTGTGTAAAGGCGGACGATCGCCAATTGCTCGTTTTGCTATTGACCAGATAGCTCACGTTCTAATTTTGACTGCGCTCGATTTCTTCCTATTATTTTGCGCAAGGACGAGAGGCTTCACAGTGGAATTAATCCAAGTTCATTCAGTCGAACTTGCTTGGACGGGAAGCTTTGTTGCGGTCTGCCGTCCTGCGGGGATAGCCGTTTCGAAAATGCTTGAATCTGCAAGAGGACAAAATAGCGATGAAAAAGGCGATACCGTTCATTCAGGAAAGTGGATTGGAATTTTTGAGAGACTGATAGTGGTCGCTTTATCGTTACTAGCCCAATATTCGGCGATCGCATTTGTTTTTACAGCAAAGAGTATCGCTCGGTTCAAGGAGATTGAGAACAACCAGGGATTTGCTGAAGTATATCTTCTGGGAACACTAGCCAGCGTTGTTTTTGCAATGGGCTCAGCGCTTTTATTCAGCTATTTGTTTAGTCTCTGTTAGACCAAGATTCACACGGACGAGTCGTCGCCCCTCCCAATAATCCCAGAAGGGCTGCGGGGCGACCTCCAGGGCGTCCCGCGTGCTCTCGTATGTGCCGCCCGGGAGCTGGGCCTCCGGCGATCCTGAGCACATCGCCCCCTTGCCGGATTCAAACCCGGCAAGGGGGCGATTATTTTGCAATTGAAAGAAGATGGCTGGGCAGAATGTCAATCCTGGTCTAACAGAGCCAATCAAAACCTAATAACAACTCGACCTAGAACCGTTCGAGAATTTCGTCGGCATTCTCTCGCAGCTAGATATCTAGGTCCGGCACGGCAAACTGCACGTAGCCCCTCTGTGGTGCCTGAATAACCTCTCTTTGTAGCAATTTGGCCCTAATAGAGCTGATCTCATTGGTCTTTTTACCCATACGCTTAGCAATCTCGGCTGATTTGGACTGTTGTTTATCCTCGCACATCGCCAAAAGGGATTTTATATCGTTAAGTCCCAGTCCAGAAATCGCGGGCTCGTGAACAACATCGTGAAAACGAGCCTCTGCCAGCGCAATGCCTTCGGTGACGTCGCGCTCGCTCACAATGGCACTTTTGGCACGATGCAAGTTGGCGCGCTGCCAAATGGAGTAACCGACCATTTGCACCAGATAGGCATAGCCCTTAGTGGTCTTAGCGGTTCTCGACAGCAGTTAAACCATTGTCTAAAGCGAGAAATACTCACTCTCGACAGATAAGTTAGGCCCCAGCCACGGATCACCCGTCAAGAAAAACTCCGGCCAGCGCTGAATGAACAGCGCTTGCTCGCGCTTCCAGCGGCGCAGTTTTTCCTCGTTGGCCTCTTCCCTGCCGCGCGAGGTGAACTCGTAGTGGTATAGCTCGGCATAGGGCGTAAAGATCGTGCGGTAGCCCGCCTCCCACACGCGCAGGCAAAAGTCTGCGTCGTTAAAACCGACGGCGAATTCCTCGTTATAGCCTCCGACCTGCTCAAATACGCCGCGTCGGACCATCTGGCAGGCACCCGTTACGGCGCTAAAGTTGCCCGGGCGCACGGCACGGGCAAGATAGCCCTCGCGCTTTGCCGAGAAGTCCTGGTTGGCGTGGGCAAGTGCACCACGCACGCCAACCAAAATGCCGGCATGCTGCACCAGATGATCGGCAAAGTAGAGTTTGGCGCCCACCACGCCCGCATCGGGACGCTGCAGATATCCCATCATCTCTTCTATAAAGTTGGGACTTATGACCTCGGTATCGTTATTAAGCAGCAACAGATAATCGCCCTTAGCGTGCTCAACGCCAAAGTTAATGATCTGGGAGTAATTGAACTCGCCCGGCCAGAACACAACGCGCGCGATACCCTTGCCTTTGGATGCTGCAGCCACGCGCTCTGGCAGGGTTTCGTAATACGCAAACGTCTCCGGGTCTTCGCTGTTGTTCTCCACCAAGACGATCTCGTAGTTGGCATACGTGGCTTTCTGGGCGATCGACATCACACAGGCATCGAGCGTCTCAACGTGGTCCTTAGTGGGGATCACAATGCTCACCAGCGGCGCAGGCTCCGGCAGCGCATAGCGCATGCGGTAGACAAACGGCGTCTCGGTCTCCTCGACCGTTCCGCAAATACCCAGCGCGTTAAAGTGGCGCCGAAGCGCAAGGCGCCCGGCCTCGATGGCATACGGCTTGCTATCGGCAGACCCATCGGCGGTCGACCCCGGATGAACGCGCCAGTGATACAGCACGTGCGCAACATGCTTAAACCGCGCGCCCGCCGCAAGGCAGCGAAGCGTCAGGTCGTAGTCCTGGGCGCCCGCAACGTCTTCTGGGGACATACCAATGTGATCGATGAGCGCCTTCTCCACCATCAGGAAATGCGTCACGCAGTTATGGCTATAGAGCAGGTCGACGTTGAGTACGGTCTTAAAGACCGGCTGGCCCCACTCCCCCGTTTTCTGGAACATGTCCTCATCACAGAACAGGACCTGGGGACGCTCGCCCTCGGCCGCCTTATTCAGTGCGGAAACATACTGGAATAACGCGTCCGATTCCAGAATGTCATCGTGGTCCAAGAAAGCGATGTAGTCGCCTGTCGCTTGCTCGATACCTGCGTTGGTGTTGACCACAATGCCGCCGTTGCCGGGAAGCTCGATGCGACGGATGCGCTCGTCGTTGGCACCTGCCGCAAGGGTGGCCACCGCGTCCCATTCGGGCGAAGCATCCATAAGGAGCAGTTCCCAGTTGTCATAGCTCTGGGCTAGCACCGAGTCCAGCAGCTCGCGCAGGTAAACCCAATCAGTCTTGTAGCACGGCACCACAATGCTCACGAGCGGTCTATAGGCAAAGGCCGCCGAAGCGACACGCTGGTACGCCAAATCGCCCGGCTTTGCGCGATGCTGCTCAAACCAGCGTCGATAGGCCGCATCATCCGCACGCGCATCCTTCATGCGGTTCCAGCTGTCGTCGACCATGCCGTTGTACAGGCGGCCATCCATGGCGCAAAAACCGCTCTGAATCTGGCCCGTGGCATCAGCCGCAATCGCGACAAAATCTCGTATATCCTGAGGCATCTCAACGCTCAGATACGTTTTATTGACGCGGCAACCGTCCTGCTGCGGCACATCGACCTGCGACTCAAACACATGCACGGTGGCATCGATGGCGTTCATATGCGTATCGAAAATCTGGAGCTCAGGTGCGCACTGAGGGTCTCCCGCCCAGGTAACCTCATAGCGCCACACCGCGCCGGCGTCTGCCGGCAAATAGCGGATGGCATCGATCTCGTAGAGGCCGCAGTGTTCGCCACGCTGCGCATCGCGGATAAGCGCACACAGCGCAGGCTTTGCTTTGTAGTTAATCTTGGATTCCAGCTTGGCAACGCGGCTATCGAGGCGAATGGAACCCAACCTTTGGCCACCGGATGCAAAAACGACATCCATCGACGAGCCATCCAAAAACGGAAGCACCAAGACAGCGAGCTCGCGCTCGTAATCGGAAACGGAAGGGCAAAGCGCCAGCACACGGCCATGATCGACCGGGAGCACCAGCGACGGCACACAAGAACTGCTCGTAGTCGCATGGGCAAACACCTGAGAGCCCTCCCGCTCAATATGCGCGACGACATCCTGACCGGCAAAACGAAGCAGCACAAACAGACGGCCCTGGCTGCGGCAAAGTGCCAAACGCTTGATACTCATCTACACTTCTCGCTTTCCCAGGGCGTTCGCTGCCATGCGTTTGCAGGCACCCAAGCGGCCAAACCTCAAGACGTCGTAATCGAACATGAGCTTTTTGCACTCACGGGCATTGGGGGCCTTGCTGGTAAGCGCCGCACGCACCATAGCAGCAACAGAAGGAGCGCATTGTGCGAGCGCAGTATCGCTGCCCACGGCAGAGCCGGCAAGCGCCGTGGCAACGGCAGCAAACACCTTGCCGCAGTCCGAACCCAGCAACCTGAGCGCATCGTACAGCACCAGATCGCATAGGAAGTACGCCAGGTCATCGGCATGCTGAGCATCGAGACCGTCGCGCTGCCAGTCAGCCAGCACCGCGGAGTAAATCTTCACGTGCTCCAGCAGACGTGTTTCGTCGTCGTAGCGCATGGTGTCCATGAGCGAGCCCTTGCGCGCCACACGGTAGTCGTACAGCTTGTTCGAAATAAGCGCGGTCTTGCGCGAGCGACCGTACACGGCAAAATCGAAGACCTGATCCTCGCCATACTTGACGGTTTCGTCGAACACGATCCCGTTGCCCAGCAAAAACTCACGCTTGCAAGCGGTGCGCCATGCAAAGGGGCGAGACGCTTCCTTAAACAGCAAGTCAGAGCTATAGCCTTCAAACGACACATCGCGCGGGCTCAGAACATAGTTAAGCCACGGATACCCCGCCTCCAGCGGATACGGGTTCGCACCAAAGGTCAAAACGTCGCAGTCCTCGCGCTCAAAGGCATCTACGATCACACGGCACGCATCGGGCGTAAATCGGTCGTCGGAATCCAAGAACGCGACGATAGGCGCCGTGGACGCGGCGATGCCTGCATTACGTGCACTCGACAGGCCGCCGTTGAGCTTATCGACCAGCGTAAAGCGCGCGTCCTTTTCGCAATAGGCAGCCGCAATATCGCGCGAACCGTCCGGCGAGCCATCGTTAACCAGCACGCCTTCCCAATCGGGCATGTCCTGCGCAAGCAGGGAGTCCAAGCACCAGGCCAGACACTCCTCCACTTTATAGATGGGAACGACAACGGAAATCTTGGGGGTAGCCATAGTCACTCGCTCCTACTGTGCGGCCGGAACGTCATCGGGGTGCGGGTTGTCGCCGTAGGTGCGCTGATACGTCAGCACGCGCCAGACCAGCGGCAGGCCGCCAATCTTAAAGTAATGCTTAAACGTATTGAGCTTGCCCGGCTTCTTAAAGTCAAAGCGCGAATCGATATAGGCGCGGGGCGACTTGACCATCAGGCGCAAATCGGTCTCGCCGTGTGGATCAAACAGCGACAGGTCAAAGCGACCGGCATCCCAGTCGGCCTTGAGCTCGGGTGAAGCCTTCTCCCAAAACTGCCCACGCAGCTCATCGACCAGGCGCTCATCATTCCAACGGTACGTATCGACCTTCATGCGCATTAAAATGCCCTGGAGCTGAGCCTTGAGCTCGAGACGCTCGTCCAAAAAGCGCTGCATCTCGGCATATTCGTCGCAAACGCAAAACACCTTGTTGGGCGAATTAACGGAGCTCTTCTCGTTATCTTGGCGATAGCACAAAATGGGGTCCGCAATAAACGCGGCGCGCTCGGCGCAAGCCCAAACCTTAAAGTTAAAGCCTGCGTCCTGATACGAGGCACCCGGCGTGGGAAGGAACCGAATCTGATTGTCGTTGAGGAACTCGCGCCGATAGATAGCCGACCAAATGGAAGGTTTGCGGTAGAAGATGCCCGGGCGATCGACAGGGCGATACGCGGCGCCCGTCATATGCTCGTCGATGATCCCAAACAGCTCACGGCGCTCGCTGGGCGTGGACCAATACAGGTAAAAGTCGCCCTTCACCACATCGGCATGCTCAGCATCGGCCTTGGCGACCAGCTTTTGGAGCGAATCCTCAAACATAAAGTCGTCGGACTCAAGGATGCCCACGTACTCGCCGCGCGCCATCTCCAGGCCGCGGTTCATCGAGTCGCCGTAGCCGCTGTTGGCTTTGTCGATCATCTTTACACGGGGGTCGCGCTCCATGTACTCGCGGATGATATCCGGCGAGCTGTCGGTCGACCCGTCGTTAATGCAGATGATCTCGATGTCCTTGAGCGTCTGCGCAACGGCGGAATCGAGGCACTCGCGCAGGTAGCGCTCAACATTGCAGATGGGAACAAGCAGCGAAACTTTAGGGGTATCAGAGTTCTGCAAGAGAACCTCCTGTTGGATAGCGTGTAACAGGGTTATTTTAGCAGCCGAGTTGCGGCGGGCGGCAGCGCTTGGAATTAGATAAAGCGCTCCAGGCAGGCTTTGAGACCGCGAGTCGAAAGATAGAACAGCGTGGCGTCTGCCATCGAAACGCCCGAGGTCGCCGCAACGAGCTTCTGGGCAACACGGCAAACGGCGCCCTTAGCAGGCATATCCGCCCACTCCGTTCCCATAAACGTCGTGAGGTCCATGTTGACGCGAGCCGTCACGCGATGGAAGTCATCGGCATCCAAGCGCGCCAGGTCGAACACAATGAGGTCCAAAAACCAAGTTATCAGCTCGCCGGGGCACAGGTCCAAAAGACCGTAGGCCGCCCAGTCCTCCAAGACCTCCTCGAGCATCCTCATGTGGGCGTCAAGCTTTTTGGCGCGAGCCTCGGCACTGTTGAACTCGTGCGTCGCCGATTCACTCTCCATCACGTAGTGGTAGAACTTGTCCGGCATGACGACGGTCTTGCGGGCAAGCGCATAAGCCGCAAATTGGAAGACGACATCCTCGCCCAAAGCCAGACCGGGGGCGAAGCGAATGCCTTCGCGATTGAGCAGCTCGCGCGAAAAAGCCGCACGGCAGGCATAGGGCTGCGCATTCGAATGGAACAGCAGTTGGGGATCACGGGCGCCGAAGGTGCCAGCTTTGGGGCTCATGAGTTGCTGGACGCGTTTGGGGGCAGCATCGGCAGGTTCACAGACGCCGCCAAAAACGGCGGCCTCGGCATCCGCAGACTCCATGGCATGCAGCACGCGCTCGACCGTCTGGGCATCGATGTAATCGTCGGCGTCCACAAAAAAGACGGTCTCGCCCTCGGCAGCATCGATACCGGCATTTCGAGCGCACGAGACGCCCGCGTTTTCCTGGTCAATCACCAGTACACGATCGTCGACCTGCGCGATCTGGCGCAACGCGTTCAACGAATCATCAGTCGAACCGTCGTTGACGCAGACAACCTGAATCGAGCGCTCGGACTGGGCCAACAGCGAATCGAGGCATCGCTGAATCGAGCGCGCAGAGTTGTAAACGGGGACGACAATGGTAGCTTTAGGACACGAGGCCTCTCCCATGCCGACCTACCCCCTCAGCGATTCGATGAGGAAGGCAGCAACCACGCCTGGGCCTCCAACCGAGGCGTAATACTTAGCACGCCCCAAGGCACCATCCGTCGCAAAACTCGGGTGCTCGTCAACCCAGCCCTCAGGATCTTTGAGGATGACAGCGAGATTTGCGCGCTTCCACGGCTTGAGGTCGACAAGCGAAAAGTCCCCGGCGTCCAAGGCCGCCTGAAATTCCTTGGCCATCTGCACCAGGAACTCCTTATAGAACTTAGGCGCCAGGCGCACGTAGTTCCACATGTACGAATCGTACTTAATGAGCTGATTGAACTTGAGCATGCGCGCGACATCGACGCTTGCGTGGTCGCGGGCATAATCCTCTCGAATCCAACGCTCAATCTCGGCATACTCGGTATTGACGCAAAAGACCTTAGCCGAAGAATTGACCGAGGAATTCTCGTTGTCCTGTCGATACGACAAAACAGCATCATGCAGGTAAACAGCCTTATCGGCGCACGCGATCACCTTAAAGGCGAATGACGTGTCCTGAAAGGATGCCCCCGGAGTCGGCAGGAACGTAATGCCGTTGCGCTCAAGAAAATCGCGACGGTACACTGCCGACCAAATCGACGGCTTTTGCTTAAAGAACTGCGTCGTATCGCTCGGGTGCACTGGCTTGCCACAGTCCTTGGCTTTAAACATCTCGTGCAGCGAACGGCGCTCCTCGGGCTTAGACCAGTAGAAATCAAAGTTCGCCTTCGCAAAGTCGGCATTATTGCTATCGGCGGCCGAGACAAGCTTTTCGAGTGCGTCGGACGCCATAAAGTCATCGGACTCCAAGATGCCAACGTACTTGCCACGCGCCATCTCCAGACCGTGGTTCATCGAGTCGCCGTAGCCGCTGTTGGCCTTGTCGATCATCTTGACGCGCCCATCGCGCTCCATATACTCGCGGATAATCGCCGGCGAGTTGTCGGTCGACCCGTCGTTAATGCAGATGATCTCGATGTCCTTGAGCGTCTGCGCCAGAGCGGAATCGAGGCACTCGCGCAGGTAGCGCTGAACATTGTAAATGGGAATAAGCAGCGACAGAACAGGGCTGCCAGAGGCGTTAGTAGACAAATGTGCTCCTTAGGAAATACCTGTCGTTTCATGGTATCAAAGGGTCAGCGCGCCAGCGGGCGTTTATATAATCTATGGAGCTCGCAGAGGCAAACCGATAAGAAAGGACGTCATGCAGCCCAAAGCCGCACGCAACATATCCATCGAAGCCTTGCGCTTGGTCGCGGTCGCCGGCATCGCGGTGTTTCACACCTTTCAGTGGACCTTCCAGGCAACCTGTGTCGGCACCGCAGAATATGCCCCACTTGCGATGTTCCCCTATTCCGGCGTACTCGGTTTTATTAACTTGCTTGGCTGCTGGGCCAACGAGGTCTTCTTTATGATCTCGGGCTATTTTCTCATCGCTTCGGCCGCGCGTGCTTGGGACGGTGGAGCAACGTGGAAGTCGCAAATGCAACGGACGGCGCAGCGCCTTGGCAAGGTCATTATGCCCACTGCGTTTTATTGCCTCGTGGCGCTCGCGTGGTCCACGGTCGTCTCACCCATTCCCGATGTTACCCTCAATACGCACTACTGGTACACGCTAGGCCTTGAGTTTATCTGGGTCTATGCCGCCACGGTCTTCATGGCGACATGGTTTGGACTGGCTAAGAGTCGACTCCCCCAGAAAACCTACAAGACGACGGTCATCGCCGTTGGCATCCTCGCATTTGTTGTTAACGGGTATTTAGCCGCTATGAGTGCGACAAGCGCCGGCGAGTTTTCTTGGCTCCAAAAGTTCATGAGCGCCGCCACGTACGTAATCGCGTTTTTGATCGGCGGGCTGCTCCGCGACGTAACCGACGCCACGGATTCGGACAGGGCGGGCGCCTTAGGCACGCGGTCGCTCGCAGCGGTTTTGGCATTCGTCACCATCCTGGAAGGCGAGCTCTCCTTCACCGGCAACCTCACGGCGATGGCAACCCTCTCCTACAAATCGACCTCGCTGATCTCGTTTGCCCTCGCTGCCGCCTCCTTGCTCTTTGCGGCAACCCGACGCAGTGCCTCAGGCAATCCGTGGACTGCAGGTGTCATCGTCACCTTATCGACCGCCACGCTTGGTTTCTATGTGATGCAGTCGCTCACCAGTAGCCTGTGGCGTCCCGTCTTCAATACGTTGCTCGCAAACATACTGGTCAGCCAAAACAGCCCGGTAGCTATATACATCGTCACGGGTACCGTCATTAGCATCGTCTTTGCCTTAGCGCTCCTCATCATCGACGCAGCTAGAAGCCTTATCGCTCGCAAGCTCAAGCGGCAATAGACACGCTACCGTCAGACGCTAAAGCCGCTACAGCCGTGACAGGTTCCTGCGTTTTATTCAAAACTTGCCGTCAAGGTGCGCCGAGCCTTTACAATAGGACAGTCCCAAGGACGTATTCGATAGCTTCCGTGCAGCGCATGCGCGCCGCGCGTGAAAGGATATATTGCCCCATGCCTTCAACCCTTCCCGCTCCCATCGATAAGCTCGCCATCGTCGTCGTTACGTACAAGCGTCAGGAACTCCTGGCCAACTTGTTCGACTCCATGACCGAGCTCACGGCAACGCCCTGGCGCATCGTGATTGTCGATAACGAGAATTCGCGCGAGACCGAGGCCATGTGCACCGCATTCAACGAGCGCCTGGCCAACCTATGGGGCATCGACACCAATCAGCCCGATTCGCAGGGTAACACCGACCGCGTTATCTACGCGCCGCAGCTTGAAAACGGTGGCGGCGCGGGCGGCTTCTCCGCAGGCACTAAATGCGCTTACGACCTGGGCGCCCAGTGGTTCTGGGTGATGGACGACGACGTGCTCGTCATTCCCGAAGGCATCGAGCGTCTTGCCAAGTGGACCGACCGCTACGATGTCATCCAGGGTTCGCGCCTGGACTTTGACGGTGGCGCCTTCTTTTGGCAATACCAGCTTATCCTTTCGCTTGGCATCCCCAACCCCATCGCTAAGTGGGACCTGGGCCCCGAGGGCTACCGCGCCATGAACCAGTTGTGCTTTGAAGGCGGCCTGTTCTCGCGCCGCGTAGTCGACAAGATCGGCCTGCCCGATGCGCGCTTTTTCATCTACGGCGACGATGCCTGCTATGGCTACGTTGCCAGCCAGCACTTCCCCGCCGCCGTGGTCGCCGACGTGGTGCTCAAGCGCGCCCGCGCCGTCTCTAACTGGGATATCGCCGGCAAACGCCAGCTCAACTCCACGAGCGACACCAACCGCTACTACATCATGCGCAATCGCGGCTTTTTGGCCCGCTACATGCAGATTTACGGTGACTACCACCCCATGCTATTCCGCCTGGGCAATGCCGCGACCTTCTGCAAGGAATTCATTCGCCTGGCTGCGGTCGACAAATGCTTTAAGACCGGTATTCCGGCGCTGCGCCGTGGCATGAAGGACGCCCGCAAGATCATCAAGGACCCCGACTGGAAGCCCATGCCGCCCATGAAGGACACCGAGTAACGGAAGCCGGAAACACCTCGGCGCTCAAAGCCGCTGGCACACCGTAGCCACATGCTGCCCATCAAAACCGAACCCCCAGCGCATGCGACCCACGCCAGGGCGCGGTACACGGATTTCGTCGATGCCATCGCGCTCTATGTCGAGTAGCGACTGCACGGCCAGCAATTCCAACCCCAGCGCATCCACATCGGGGTCATACATCAAGTTAATCGTTATAAGCGGGCGCTCGTCCAGCATGCCGATCGTGTCAGCTACGTCGAACACAGCGCCCGTAGGAAAAACCTGGATGTCCCAGCGACCCGCGCCACACTTTCGCCTCGAAGCAGGATTGGCATAGCCCGGCAAGCCAAAGCAGAGCCCCTGCAAGAGCAGATGATATGGCAGCGGCTTATCTGGGTCGGTCTCACCGATTCCCGCATCCCCCAGGATGCGGCTTAGCGCCCGCTTCACGGTATCCTCGTTCCCACGGCACAGCCCGTCGCGAAACGCATCGACGTCTCGAATGTCTTCGGCAGCGCACTCAAACCACTCAACAATCACTAGACGCAAGGCCTGGCGAAGCTCTTTATTGGGCAATCGCAAAGCACGGAGGCGATCGCCATGCTCTGGCTCCTCAGTCATATCCGTCGTCAGGAAACCGGACAGATATAGCGCTGTCCACATTCCATCGTCAGGCGAGACATCTGGCTCTGCAGTGCCCAAACAAAGCGGGACCTCAGCGCACCCATGGGCCTCGAGCAAATCGAACAAGACCGAAAGGCGGTCGAGATTCCACCCGGCAACTACCCTACTCAGGCAATCGGCATATCCATACAGGTCGGCACGCACGGGCGCCGTGCAGCCTCGGTCCAGAAAACCGATCACACGCGCTGGATTCGAGCAATAATCCCTACCAAACCGATATCCCTCGAGCCATTCACGCGCATCATCAAGGTATTCCTCGCGCCCAGCATGATTCAACAGAGCCTGGACCTCGGCATCCGAAAAGCCGAACCAACGGTCACACCACGTCGAAAGCGGCGTCGTCAGATAATACGAGCAGCCGTGCAAAGAAAGCGCCGCTTCGGCAGGGCCGGGACACTCCCCCATCAGACATGCAAAGCGTAGCGAATGGCCCGCGGCAGCAATGGCGTCAAACAGCACACGGTCAAGTAGCCCTGCCGGATCGGCGCCGGAAGCGCCCCTCGCGCTCGCACGGCCCAACCACGCCGCGTCATACCCATCAACGAGCAATACAACCTGTTCATCGCAGGCCATCTCCAGCAGCTCAATGAGCACACCGAGCACCGAGTCAACCTCGTCCGCGCTCGCCACGCCACGCGCAACACGTTCGATGTGACGCACCTTATCTCGAGCTAAATCAGGAGCCTCCAAGAGCGCCAACAAGCGAGCGCACTCGCCCGAAAGGGCATCGCGCACGACGTCGGCAATAGCGGCACCACGCCTCGCAGCGCCAGAAAAGTCCAGCGATATCACCGGATAGCAAGCATATTCATCCCGATAGCGCCCACCGTCTGCATCCCAAATCTGAGCATTGGCAAACAAACGCTGATCAGCGCGACCAACCGCTGGACGCTCCAGAAAAGCCCTGAGCGTCGACAAGTTCATGCTTTTGCCAAAACCCTCGGGTCGACAGCACACCACAACGGACGCGTCGCAGTCCAACACATCGGCAATAAACATGGTCTTGTCGACCAGCGTGCAGCAACCAAGAGCCTCCGCATAGTCGTGCATGCCAATGGGCAAAGCCGCATCGTCGGCACAGCCGATCAAACGCACGCCAAAGCCAGCAGCACAATCAACATTTGCCTGTTCAGACACCAAAACGTTCCCCCTAAATCGCAGCACGATGCCAATTGTAATGACCGCATCGCATGTACCGATGTCGCCGCGCAAACATATCGGGCAACGGTAGTAACAAGAGGTGTGAGGGGGCACAATTAATCGTTGCACAACAAAACGGGGCCCGATACATTCGCACCGGACCCCGTCCCGACTATTTAGTTATCTGGCAACTGAGAGCCTACTCCCCCGAGTCGTCCTCCCCAGAAGCCTTCTTCTGCTGATCGAGCTTATGCTTACCACTTACGATAGACGTAGCGCCCAGCGTGGCCAAGCTCGCGCTGGCAAGGCTCGCCATAACGATAAGGTCGCCCGTCTTGGGCATGTTACCGCCCGAAGTCTTAGTCGTTGTAGTGGTGGTTGTAGTGGTCACCGTCTTGGAGTCATTTTGCTCTTGGTTCTGGTTGTCGGTGTTGCCCTTACTGCTGTCCTCGCCCTGCTGCTTTCCGTCCTCGGTCTTGTCCTTGTTCTTGTCCTTCTCCTCAGATTCAGACTTCTTGTCCTCGTCCTTCTTCTGACCGGACTTGTCGCCCTTCTCATCAGAGCTAGGACCCTTATCGGATTCAGCCTTCTCGGAAGCCTTGTCCTTGGAGTCGCCCTTTGCGGCCTCGGTCTTTTCCGTGGAAGCCTGATCAGAGTTGTCCTTGTTCTGAGTCGAGCCGTTATTGACGCCAGCCATCAGCGAAGAACCCAGCATAGAACCAAGCTGCTCGGAGAAAGAAGGCTTCTTGTCCGGCGAAGCAACGGGAGCGTCCGGCGCCTTATTCGAGTCGTCCTTGGAAGCATCGGAATCAGGGGTTGCGTCAGAGCCGGAGCCGCTGTTAGAGCCGGTGTCAACGGACGAATCGCTCGAGCCGGTAGATGAGTTAGAGGTGTCAGCGTCGATCGAACCAGAAGCGTCGCTATCCGTATTGCCGGCAGAGCTTGAAGACGAATCGCCCGCAGCAGAGCCGTTCGAATCGGAGCCGTTCGAGGTAGAGCCGTCGTTGGTAGTGCCACCAGCAGAGCCATTACCGTCAGCATCGGTCGAGGGCGCATCCATCCTGTCATCGTTGGCATCGTCACTCGAGTCGTCATTCGAATCAGGTGTCGGCGAGGGCGCCGGTGTAGGCTCGGGCTGCACGGGCGTCGCAGCGGCAGCGGCCTCGTCCTCGGCAATATAAACCAAGCAGTCCTTCAGCTCATTCTTATAACGATTCTTCCAGCCCTCATGATACTGGGGCTGACTTGAAAACTTGGTGGCAACATTGTTGACCACGCTATTGGAGAGCGCCGTCACAAACTCGCGGTCGGACATATCGTTGGAAAGATTCGCCCAGCGGAAAAAATCCCTGCAGCCACCGGTGCCGCACATGTTGGTAATGCTCCACACCATGCCCTTGACGCAATCGGCGCGGCCCGAAATATCAATGCCCAGGCCGCTCTTGAGCCACGCCTCGGTCACTGCGTAGTAAGAGTTGTACGCATAGGCGTCCTGAAGTGCCGAGAACTCGACAGGATCGATGTTGTAAGCACCCTGGAAAGCCTCTTGCGCGATACGGCCCAGCTCGGTAAATTGGCCGTTCTCGTACATGGCATTGCTCGCGTTGGAAATCTCGCTGCCGCGATCAATCGCATCTTTGAGCATGCCGTACTTGGCAGAATCGTAGTTGTAAACCTGCTTCATAAACGGAATGAGCGACCAGCGGCGATCAAACTGATAGTAGCCCAGTGCGTTATAGCCGTCACCATACGAAAATCCCTGGTTGTAGTTGCCATGGCTCTCGTACTTGGTAAAGTACTTTATCTCGGGAGTCACGTTGACAAACGAAACGCCCTGGACCGACCTCAGCACGCCCGAGAAGGACTGCTGGGTGTAAAGGCCCTTATCGATATCGGTGGCATCCGAGGCAACGCCCGGCGTGGGCTCCTCGGCAGCGGCGGGCGCGGGCGCGGTAACGGCGCCAAACGAAAGCGCCAGCGTCAGGCCCGCGACAATAGCAGAATGCTTGGGCTGCATAAGATCCTCCCTGCATTGGTATAGTTAAAGTGCAGTTTGCAAAGATAGAAATAAGTATTGCAGCTCGCCCGTTGTTGCACAACAACCCCTCGGTAAACGGCAACAACCCTCCGCGAAATCTTAAGGAATTGCGCTCAACCTACAGCTTAATGTAAAAGTTGATTTCGGGGACGGCGGCCAGGTCGGCCAACGTCACGCCGTCGACGTACTTTTCGATCACGTCGTCCAGGCCGCGCCAGAACTTGACGGTCGAGCAAAGATCGCTGCGAGTGCAGCTGTTGTCGATGCCATCGCACGCCACTGGAGCCGTGCTGCCCTCGACGGCGCGCAGGATGTCGCCGGCACGCACCTCGGCTGGATCCTTGGCCATCATGTAGCCGCCGCCCTTGCCGCGCACGCTCTTAAGCAGGCCCGCCTTCATAAGCGGACGAACCAGCTGCTCCAAATACTTTTGTGAGATATGCTCGCGGTCGGCAACCTCGCGCAGGGCAATCTTGCCCTCGGCGTCGCCCAGCGCCGCGATATAGATCATCAGCCGGAGGGCATAGCGGCCCTTGGAAGAAATGAGCATACCTACCCTCCCATCGCATCTGGGACAACATAACCAGGTTTGTTTGTCCCAAATCTTAAGTAAGTGGGACAAACAAACCTTGTTTTTTTGTCCCGCATCTAAAAAGTCGAGTGGATTAGTCGGGTTTTCCCTTGACTAACGCCGAACCCATAGTAACTTTATTCCGAGAAGATTCCTAGGGTTTAGTACACCTATGAGTACACCATATACAGAGAGGGACAGCATGAGCGCAAATCCGCTGCTTTCCATCGAAGGTCTGACCGCCTCCGTGGACGAGAAGACCATCCTCCACAACGTCAACCTCAACGTCGCCGCCGGCGAGACCCACGTGCTGATGGGACCCAACGGCGCCGGCAAGTCCACCCTCGGCCACCTGGTCATGGGCGACCCCGTCTACACGGTCAACGACGGCCGCATCGTCTTTGACGGCCAGGACATCACTGAGCTCACCACCGACAAGCGTTCGCGCGCCGGCCTGTTCCTGAGCTTCCAGGCTCCGGTCGAGATTCCGGGCGTGCCGCTGTCGAGCTTCCTGCGCGCCAGCATCGCCGGCCGCCCCGGCCTGGAGATGAAGGGCAAGGAGTTCCGCCGTCGCGTCAAGGAGCTCGCGGCCGAGCTCAACATGGATACCGCCTACCTCAACCGCGAGCTGGGCGTGGGCTTCTCGGGCGGCGAGAAAAAGAAGGTCGAAATGCTCCAGCTTCTGCTGCTGCAGCCCAAGCTGGCCATCCTGGACGAGACTGACTCCGGCCTGGACGTCGACGCCCTTTCCACCGTCAGTCATGGCATGGACGCCTACCGCAAGAGCTGCGACGGCTCCATGCTCATCATCACGCACAACACGCGCATCCTGGAGCACCTGAATGTCGACCGCGTCCACGTTATGGTCAAGGGCCACATCGTGCGCGAGGACGACGCCTCGCTGATCCCCTGGATCGACAAGAACGGCTTTGAGACCTTCGAGCGCGAGGCCGCCGAGCAGCGCGCCCAGGCCGAGGCCGCCGCTGCCGAGCAGCAGGCGTAAAGGGGCGACGCAATGACCAAGAACCGCACCGAGGTCGCGGACATCGACCGCAGCCTCTACGACTTCACCTATAGCGAGGAGGGATTTGAGCGCCTCGACGCCGGCATCACGCCCGACATCGTGCGCGAGATCAGCGCCAAGAAGGACGAGCCGCAGTGGATGCTCGACCTGCGCTTAAAGTCCCTCGAGATTTTCAACCGCTTCCCGGATCCGACGTGGGGCCCCTCCATCGAGGGCTTGGACATGGACAACATCGTCACCTATGTCAAGCCCAACACCGACCAAAAGCACGACTGGGAGTCGGTGCCCGACGACATCAAGAACACCTTTGAGCGCCTGGGCATCCCCGAGGCCGAACGCAGCTACCTGGCAGGCGTCGGCGCGCAGTACGACTCCGAGCTCGTCTACCACAACATGCAGGACACCGCCTCCAAGATGGGCATCGTCTACTCTGGTATTGAGGAGGCCCTGCACGACCCGCAGTGGGAACCGCTCATCCACGAGAAGTTTATGACGCTCATCCCACCCACCGACCACAAATTTGCGGCCCTGCACGGCGCCGTATGGTCGGGCGGCTCGTTTGTCTACGTGCCCAAGGGCACCAAGTTGGACTTCCCGCTGCAGAGCTACTTCCGCCTTAACGCCAAGGGCGCCGGCCAGTTTGAGCACACGCTCATCATCGTCGAGGACGATGCCGACCTGCACTTTATCGAGGGTTGCTCCGCGCCCAAGTACAACGTGGCCAACCTCCACGCCGGCGCTGTCGAGCTTTTTGTGGGCAAGCGCGCGCACCTGCGCTACTCGACCATCGAGAACTGGTCCAAGAACATGTACAACCTCAACACCAAGCGTGCGCGCGTGGACGAGGACGGCGACATCGAGTGGATCAGTGGCTCCTTCGGCAGCCACGTGGGCTACCTCTACCCCATGAGCGTGCTCAACGGCCGCCGCGCCCGCTCGAGCTTTACCGGCATCACCTTTGCCGGCGCCGGCCAGAACCTAGATACCGGCTGCAAGGTCGTGCTCAACGCGCCCGATACCTCGGCAACCGTCGAGACCAAGGGCATCTCCAAGAGCGGCGGCATCCAGACCTTCCGCAGCTCCATCGTGGCCACGCCCAAGGCGGAGGGTTCCAAGGCAACCGTAAGCTGCCAGTCGCTGATGCTCGACGACCAGAGCCGCTCCGACACCATCCCCGCCATGGATATCCGCGCCAAGAACGTCGACATCGGCCACGAGGCCACCATCGGCCGCATCGGCGACGACAAGGTGTTCTACCTGATGAGCCGCGGTATCTCGGAGGAAGAATCCCGTACCATGATCGTCAACGGCTTTGCCAACCCAGTTTCCAAGGAGCTGCCGCTGGAGTACGCCGTCGAGATGAACAACCTGATCAAGCTCGAGATGGAAGGAGCGATCGGATAATGAACCAGACCACGAACACCGCTGCTACCACCCTTGAGCAGGTCAATGCGATGCCAGCTGCCACTTGGGGTTGGCTGAAGATGAATCAGACCAAGCTCGAGCTCTCTGACGAGCTTGCCGCCGCTCCCACCGGGGCCGTTGAGGTCGAGGGCTTGGACGAGCAGTTTACCGGCATGGCAGACGCGTTCGACGCCGCCATGGACGCCATGGCCGAGCGCTTCCCCGGGCGCCGCGCCTCCGCCCCGGGTGATGCCGCCGACCGCGCCCACATCACGCCCGAGACCGAGCTCGACGTGCCCGCCACCTCCATCTACCAGGCCGGTGCCATCAAGCTCGAGGAGGAGCTCTCCCCTGCTGAGGCCTTTGAGACCGGCATGGGCGAGGCTGCTTACGCCTATCTGGTCGACCACGCCACCAAGCGCATCGTCATCGCTGTGCCCACATACAAGCACGCCACGGTTACCGTGCACGTGAGCGGTGTCGATGCCGCCGCGGCCATCGCCGCCATCGACGTCGTCGTCCGTCCCCAGTCGACGCTCGACCTGCAGATCGCCCTGGACTCCCCCGTTGCCGGCGAGGGCGTCGTGGGATCCGTGCTGCGCGTGTGCGCCCACGAGTACGCCACCGTCAACGTGGCCTGCACGCAGACGCTCGACGATAGCTGGATCGCACTCGACGACACCGGCCTGTTCCTGGACGAGGGAGCCCGTGTCAACGTGCAACACACCGTCCTGGGTGCCGGTGCCAGCGCCACCGGCCTTGCCGGCGACCTGCTGGGCGATACCGCCAAGGTCACCATCGATACTGACTACCTTGGCGCCCGCGAGCAGGTGCGCGACTTTAACTACGAGCTGCGCCACCGCGGTCGCAAGACCGAGTGCGAGATCGACGCCAACGGCGTGCTGACCGGCACGTCCAAGAAGGTCTACCGTGGCACCATCGACCTCGTGCACGGCTGCAAGGGTGCAACCGGCACCGAGCGCGAGACGGTGCTTTTGGCCAACAAGGGCGTCGACAACAAGACCGTTCCCGTCATTCTCTGCGACGAGGACGACGTCGCCGGCAACCACGGCGCCACCATCGGTCACGTCCGCGACGAGCAGCTGTTCTACCTCGCCTGCCGCGGCCTTGACCAAAACGCCGCCGAGGACCTGTTCATCCGCGCCAAGCTGGAGGACGCCGCGCTTTCCGCCACCGACGAGCGCACCCGCGCAGCCGTCGTCCGCCTGGGCAACAACCTGATCGACAACTTTGAAGAGGAGCTCGCATGATCGACACCGAGCACGTTAAATGCGATACCTGCACTGTCCCCGAGCCCATGGAGCTCGACGCCAGCGACGAGGCCTCGCGCGGCTGGCCTACCGTCGACATCGAGACCAATCCCTACAAGGCACAATTCCCGCTTTTCCAGCAGCACCCCGAGATCGCCTTCCTCGATAGCGCCGCCACCGCGCAGCGCCCCGCCTGCGTGCTTGACGCCGAACGCGACTTCTACCAGCGCATGAACGCCAACCCCCTGCGCGGCCTGTACTCGCTGTCCGTCGAGGCAACCGACGCCATCGCGAAGGTCCGCCAGCAGATCGCCGACCTCATCGGCGCCTCACAGGCCAACGAGGTCGTCTTCACCCGCAACACGAGCGAGTCGCTCAACCTGGTCGCCAAGAGCTTTGCGCCCACAGTGCTCAAACCGGGCGACGAGGTCGTCATCACCATCATGGAGCACCACTCCAACCTGATTCCGTGGCAGCAGGTCTGCCGCGAGACCGGCGCCAAGCTCGTCTACCTCTACCCCACCAAGACCGGTCAACTCACCACCGAGGAGGTTCTGTCCAAGGTGGGCCCCAAGACCAAAATCTTGGCCGTGGGTCAGGTTTCTAACGTGCTGGGCGTCGAGAACCCGGTCAAGAACCTCGGCAAGCTCGTCCACAAGTACGGCGGCTATCTGGTCGTCGACGGCGCGCAGTCGCTGCCGCACATGCCGGTCGATGTGGCCGACCTGGGAGCCGACTTCTTTGCCTTTAGCGCGCACAAGGCCATGGGCCCCATGGGCATCGGCGTGCTGTGGGGCAAGATGGACCTGCTCAACGCCATGCCGCCCATGCTCACCGGCGGCGAGATGATCGATTCGGTCACCGAGCAGGACGCCGTCTGGGCGCCCGTTCCCGAGAAATTCGAGGCCGGCACGCAGGACGCCGCCGGCATCTTCGCCACGGGCGCCGCCCTTGATTACCTGGTCAACACGGTGGGTTACGAGAACATCCAGGCCCGCGAGCAGGCACTCGTCCACTACCTGATGGGCGAGCTCATGCAGCTCGACTTTGTCCAGATCATCGGCTCCATCTATTGGGACAACCACCACGGAGTTGTGAGCTTTAACGTCAAGGGCATCCACCCGCACGACGTCGCGAGCATCATGGACATGGACGGCGTCTGCATCCGCGCCGGCCACCACTGCGCGCAGCCGCTGCTTACCTGGCTGGGTGTCGAAAACCTTGCCTGCTGCCGCGCCAGCGTGGCCTTTTACAACGACAAGGCCGATATCGACAAGTTCATCGCCGGCCTGCATCACGTTTGGAGCACGTTCAATGGGTAATCTGTACACCTCCACCACATTTATGGAGCACAACTCGCACCCCGACTATAAGTACGAGATGGATGCTCCCACGCACGAGCACGACGGCATCAACCCCAGCTGCGGCGACGAGCTCACCTTGCAGCTGCGCGTCGAGAACGGCGTGATCGAGGAGGCCTCCTTTACCGGCCACGGCTGCGCCATCAGCCAGGCCAGTGCCGACATCATGGCCGACCTCATCACCGGCGAGACCGTCGAGGAAGCTCACCGCCTGGCAGAGCTCTTCCTCGCCATGATCCGCGGCGAGCAGCTCTCCGAAGAGGACCTGGAAGACCTGGACGAAGCCGCCCAGCTCCAGGATATCTCGCACATGCCCGCCCGCGTCAAATGCGCCGAGCTCGCCTGGCGCACCCTCGACGGCATGCTCACGGAACAAAATAATCAGTAGTATTTGTCCCAAATCTTAAGAATTTTGTTGGCCGAATCGCTTGACTAAGAGTGGTTCGGCCATTTTCTATTCCGAGAGCTCAGCTTGAGCCTTCACCCGCGCATAAGCGCGCGCGATACGAGATACGGTACTCTTACTGATTCCCGTATGCCGTTCGATCTCGCGCACCGTAAAACCGGCATCGTGCAATCCAAGAATGACGATATTGCGCTGCGCCGACGGCGCGGCTTTAACCCCGTGGAGCGGAACCCCGAGGCTCTTCGCCATCTTGTCGGCAAAGGCGTGGCGTTCCCACTCTGTCTCTTTCATATCGCACAGCGCCGGCTCGCTTCCGTCGGGCGTCGAAAGCGAATAGGCAATAAAGCCCTCGGCAGAACCAAAAAGTTCAAGCACGCAAGAAGGATCAGAAAATCCCCTCGCGACATCGGCCGCATCACCGTCGTAAGCGCACAAATGCTCCGGAAAGCTGCTCCAGGGATAACGCTCAACGAGACTGATGCCCACCTCCTGCGGATCGGCGTGTACGGAGCGAATAGCCTCCATCACCTGCCAATCGGTATCGAGCGAACGCCGATCAAAACGGTTCTGGAACAGATGGCCTGTGCGCCCCGTGCGTTTATTGAACCGCCGCGCGTACGTCAAAAGCAACCGGTGCATCGCCGCGCTCATCGTGTCCTCATAATCCGAGAGTACCAGATCCACGTGGTCGTTCATAAGGCACCAGGCGATAACCGTCACACCCTCCTCGCGGCAGCACTCGCGCATCAGCTCCAAAAACTCCCACCGGTCTTCATCGCCCTCAAAGATGAGCTGTTTGCCCACACCGCGAGCACAGACATGGTAAAAGCCGGTAACCGTTCTCCAAACGCGCTGCATGACGCTCCCTTCGCCGGGATCTGCTTGCCATCCAATACAGCACGATTGAAGCGTGCCATCAAAACATTCACGCAAAACAACTACGCCACACGGCAAAAGGCAGTATACAGGCGGCGAACGGCATCATAGCTACAGGTCAGACAACGCGACATAGTCAAAAGCTTGAACAGAACCGACCCCCTTCAGCGAACCGCACAGCCGCAAACAGCTTTGTTAAATCGTTTCAATTGAAAGTTCCGCGCTTCTCGATGCGAAAACTGAGCCGTTCGCCGAATATTCCGTGCATTTCGCGGTATTATAGGGGCTGCATGTCATGTCCCTTTCGAAGGGTCGCCCGGCAATCGCCAGCCACGACCCCCAGACGGGACGCCAACACGATAGAGAGGAGAGGCATGCAGTACTCACAGGAAGTGGAGAACATGTGCCCCGTTGCCAAGGGTGCATACCACGGCCCCGCGCCCATCCCCGAGGAGGGCAAGTGGGTCCAGGCTAAGGAGATTTCCGACATCTCCGGTCTTACGCACGGTGTGGGTTGGTGCGCACCTCAGCAGGGCGCCTGCAAGCTCACGCTGAACGTCAAGGACGGCATCATCGAGGAGGCCCTCGTTGAGACCATCGGCTGCTCGGGCATGACCCACTCTGCCGCCATGGCTTCCGAGATCCTTCCCGGTAAGACCATCCTCGAGGCCCTCAACACCGACCTCGTTTGCGACGCCATCAACGTTGCTATGCGCGAGATCTTCCTGCAGATCGTTTACGGCCGCAGCCAGACCGCGTTCTCCGAGGGCGGCCTGCCCGTGGGCGCCTCCCTCGACGACCTCGGCAAGGGCCTTCGCTCTCAGGTCGGCACCATGTTCGGCACCAAGGCCAAGGGCGCTCGTTACCTCGAGCTCGCTCAGGGCTACGTCACCCGCATGGCTCTCAACGACAAGAACGAGATCATCGCATTCGAGTTCCTGAACCTCGGCAAGTTCACCGACGCCGTCAAGGCCGGCAAGACCCCCGAGGAGGCCATCGCTGGCGCTATGGGCCACTATGGTCAGTGGGAGAACGCTGCCAAGTACATCGACCCGCGCACCGACGAGGAGACTCACTCCGTCGCCAGCGTGTTCCCGGTTCACGAGTAGAAAGGGAGGGAAATAACTATGACTGTTACGTTCGAAGGTTACGAGCGCCGCGCTGACAAGATCAACAAGTGCCTCGCCGACAACGGCATCGCCTCCCTCGAGGAAGCTCTGCAGATCTGCACCGACAAGGGCTTCAACCCGCGTGAGATCGTCAACAACACCCAGTCCATCGCCTTCCAGAACGCCGAGTGGGCCTACACCCTCGGTTGCGCTCTCGCTGTCAAGCGTGGCGCCAAGTCCGCTTCTGAGGCTGCCGCCATCATCGGCGAGGGCATTCAGGCCTTCACCGTTCCCGGCTCCGTCGCCGAGGACCGCAAGGTCGGTCTGGGCCACGGCAACCTGGGCGCCATGCTGCTCTCCGACGACACCGAGTGCTTCGCCTTCCTGGCCGGTCACGAGTCCTTCGCTGCCGCTGAGGGTGCTATCGGCCTGGCTCTGAACGCCAACAAGGCTCGCAAGAAGCCGCTGCGCGTCATCCTCAACGGTCTGGGCAAGGACGCTGCTCAGATCATCGCCCGCATCAACGGCTTCACCTACGTGAAGACCCAGTTCGACTACTTCACGGGCGAGCTCAAGGTCGTCGAGACCATCCCCTACTCCGATGGTCCCCGCGCCGCCGTCAACTGCTACGGCGCCGACGACGTCCGCGAGGGCGTTGCCATCATGTGGCACGAGAACGTCGACATCTCGATCACCGGTAACTCCACCAACCCCACGCGCTTCCAGCACCCCGTCGCTGGCACCTACAAGAAGGAGCGCCTCGAGGCTGGCAAGAAGTACTTCTCCGTCGCTTCTGGTGGCGGCACTGGCCGTACCCTGCACCCGGACAACATGGGCGCCGGCCCTGCCTCTTACGGCATGACCGACACCATGGGCCGCATGCACTCCGACGCCCAGTTCGCCGGTTCTTCCTCCGTGCCTGCGCACGTTGACATGATGGGTCTCATCGGCATGGGCAACAACCCCATGGTCGGTGCCACCGTCGCCTGCGCTGTCGCCGTCGAGGAGGCCCTCAAGGCCTAATCGCGCCCGCGCGATGCTCATATAGTTGAGCTTTGGAGCCGCTACCCACCCAGGTAGCGGCTCTTTTTGTTTGCCCCGTCCCAAATTGGTTACTCTTATTAGAAGGTCCGATATATCAGTTGCGGTGAAATACGGACTGAATTGCATCCATACAGGCCAAAACAGTCCGTATTCCACCGCAACTTACCAAATTAGCCGACTGAAGTGACCGAGTCCACCTGACGCCCACCTGCCATATTTGCCCTTTACCGATTTGCCGAGTCTTTGCGGCCCCATTGCCGATCACCCGTGCGACAATGCGCCGGACGAGAAAGGAATCCGATGGAATCGACTGATGTACTGGTAATTGGAGCTGGCATTGCGGGCCTTTGCGCCGCCATCGAAGCGGCACGCACGGGTGCAACCGTCACTGTGGCAAGCGCCGGCAAGACCATGAGTGGATCGAGCTTCTTCCCGGGTACCTGGGGCCTCGGCCTCATCGGTCCCGTCGACGAAGACGACGAGCAGGACCTCATCGACACCATTCAGACCGTTGGTGGCGGCGTCGCCGACCCCGAGCTTGTCCAGACGTTTGTCCACGGCATTCCCCAAGCAATTGAATGGCTCGAGCAAGACCTGAGCGTTGAGCTCCAGCGTCCACAAAGCGCCGAGAGTGCTCAGCAAAAGCAATTTATCCCCTGCTTTGACCACAAGACGCGCATGTGGCGCGGCCTCACTCGCAAGCCCCTTGAGGACGCTCTGACGACCTGGATCGAGTCGCTCGGCATTCGCCTGCTCCCCCGCCATGAGCTTATCGACCTTATTGAGGACACGAACGGCAGAATAACCGGAACCGTGCTCTACGACCTCACCGAAGATCGAATCGTGCCCTTTGCTGCCAAGGCCACGATCATCGCAGCCGGTGGCACAGGCGGCCTGTTTGAGCGCAGCCTTACGTCGGCCGATGTGCTCAGCTCCTCGCAGGCCATCGCACTCGCGCACGGCGCATCGCTTACTAATATAGAGTTCATGCAGATGATGCCCGGCTTCATCGAGCCCAAGCGCAACCTGGTCTTCAACGAGAAAACCTGGCGCTACGTACATGTAGACCAGCCGGCAGATATTGCCGACGACAAGCTGGACGACCTGCTCGAGCAGCGCTCTGGATATGGTCCTTTCACGTCACGCTTGGCCTCCCGCGCTATCGATCTTGCCATCGATCAGGCAGGCGCCGAAGGCCTGACGCTCCGCTACGACTTCCCCCGCGAGGATGTCCCAGAGTTTGTGCAGACCTTTGCCACCTGGCTGCAAGACGAGCACGGCATCGCCCCGACTGACGAGATGCGCGTTGCGATGTATGCCCACGCCGCTAACGGCGGCATCAAGATCGATAAGACCGCGTACACGGGCGTTGAGGGCCTCTACGCTTGCGGCGAGGCGACAGGCGGCATGCACGGAGCCGACCGCATTGGTGGCTTATCAAGTGCCAACGGCATCGTGTTCGGGCGCATCGCGGGCGCATCGGCAGCCCTTGCAGCGCAGAAGGAGCCTGAGGCAGCCCTGAAGGCGGATATCACCCTCCCCCAGTACGGCATTGCCACAACAGATGCCGAACGCCTGACACACAGCCTTAGGCACACGATGAGCACCTATTGCATGATCAACAGGACCGAAACAGGCCTATCCGAGGCCCTGCAACAGCTTGAAAGTCTGCAAGACAAGGCCATGGCGCTGAGCAAGCCGCATGCCGATGACAGCGAGATCGCAGCCCTCGCCCGCCTGCAATCGCAGATTCTGCTGGCACAGGAAATGGTCAAAGCCATGCGCAAGCGAACCGAAAGTCTCGGGTCGCACTATCGAGCGGATTAAACCGGACACCTATCTAAAGCAGAACACAACCAATCGATATCCATGGGCCCCGTGAGCTCGAAGCAGCACGGGGCCCATTCGTGTCCGCACGACAGCGTATCCTTATTCTGAATACAGAGCGGGCAAAGCCCGCATAGAAAATAGACCAGCGAGGAGGAGATATGGACAGTAGAGATATCGAGAAGTGGCGTATCGAACTTGATAGCTACGCCAATGTGGAAGACGGCGTTGAGTATTGGCTCGCACGCGATTTAATGGAACCCATGGGGTACACTCGATGGGAGAACTTCGCCGAAGTTGTTAAGAGGGCAAAAGTCTCATGCGAAACAAACAAAACTCCAGTTGATTCCCATTTTCGTGACACCACGAAAATGGTAACTGCCGGTGTCGCCGCTCGCGCGGTTAAAGACTACAAACTTACGCGCTATGCATGCTATTTAATCGCACAGAACGGAGATTCAAACAAGCCAGAGATCGCGCTCGCCCAGGCATACTTTGCCGTGCAGACGCGCCGCCAAGAGCTCATAGAGCAGCGCTTCGCAGAGATTCAGCGCTTGCAGGCGCGTCACTCGCTATCCGATTCAGAGAAACAGCTCTCGGGTATTGCGTTCAAACGCGGCGTGGACTCCAAAGGATTCGCGATCATCAAGTCGAAGGGCGATGAGGCGTTATTCGGCGGCAGAAGCACGGCGGAAATGAAGCAGCAGCTCGGCGTACCCAAGAGAGCGGCATTGGCGGACAGGTTAGCCGATGTCCTCATCAAAGCAAAGGACCTTACGAACTCGATGACGGCCTTCAACGCCGAGGAACACGACCTGTACGGCCTGGACCAGATCAAGCAAGAGCACGTCGAGAACAACACAAGCGTGCGTGGCAGCCTCATCGACCGCGGAATTGTCCCCGAGAACCTACCGCCTGCCGAGGATACAAAAAAGCTCGAGCGTCGCGTGAAGACAGACGAGAAGAAACTCAAGGAGGGTACTGACGGTTTTACCGATCCCCAGGGTAGGCTCGATCTGTGAAAGCGGCTGTGCCCTTTCGGGTTCGACCCCATGCGAGGTCAACAAAAAAGCGACCAGCCTGAGCCAGTCGCTTTAACGATCTTTGGGTGGGCCGTCAGGGGGTCAGCCTGCTGCGCAGGCGGTCGCTGCGGCGCTTCGCGCCTTGCGCGCTGCGCTGGCAAATGCTTACGCATTTCCTCAGCTCCGCGCCCTTTCGGGTTCGACCCCATGCGAGGTTAACAAAAAAGCGACCAGGCTAAGCCAGTCGCTTTAAAATACTTTGGGTGGGCCGTCAGGGGGTCGAACCCTGGACCTTGGGATTAAGAGTCCCCTGCTCTACCAACTGAGCTAACGACCCAATGCTAAAGTCCGTTATGGCGGACTTTAGAGGAGATATCGTGTGGTGGGCCGTCAGGGGTTCGAACCCTGGACCTTGGGATTAAGAGTCCCCTGCTCTACCAACTGAGCTAACGACCCGATATCAACACGAAGCAAGAACTGGGGTGGGTAAAGGGACTCGAACCCTCGACCTACGGGACCACAACCCGTCGCTCTAGCCAACTGAGCTACACCCACCGTGTCCTGTGCGCTTCGCGCTCGACTATTATTGCAAGGAACGCCACGCGATGCAAGCCCCAATTTTCAAGAATTTTGAAAAGAGTTTTTCGAGCGCGTTTCGAGCAATTCCCACCGGTTCCATAGGAGTAAACTTGCCCCACTGCAAATCCTCGAAAGGACCGGCATGAAAGAACTCTCCAACCGCACGGCAACATTTACCGATTCGGTCATCCGCCGCATGACACGCATCTCCAATAAGTACGATGCCGTCAACCTGTCTCAGGGCTTCCCCGACTTCGATCCTCCGGCGCAGCTGCTCAACAGCCTGAGCACCATCGCCGCCGACCCCAAGCCGTTCTACCACCAGTACTCCATTACCTGGGGCTCCCAGGCCATGCGCGAGGCGCTCGCCGCCAAACAGGAGCACTTTATGGGCATGCCGATCGACCCCAACCAGAATATCGTGGTCACCTGCGGCTCCACCGAGGCCATGATGGCCGCCATGATGACGGTTACGAACCCCGGAGACAAGGTCGTCATCTTCTCGCCGTTCTACGAGAACTACGGCGCTGACACCATTCTCTCGGGTGCCGAGCCCATCTATGTGCCGCTCAACCCGCCCACGTTCGACTTTGACCGCGAGACGCTCGAGGCAGCCTTCCGCGACAACGACCCCAAGGCCATCGTCCTGTGCAACCCTTCCAACCCTTGCGGCAAGGTCTTTACGCGCGAGGAGCTCACCTTCATCGCCGACCTCTGCAAAAAGTACGACGCCTACTGCATTACCGACGAGGTATACGAGCACATCGTCTACGCGCCCCACGAGCACGTCTATATGGCCACGCTGCCCGGCATGTTCGAGCGAACCATCAGCTGCAGCTCGCTGTCTAAGACGTACTCCATCACCGGTTGGCGCCTGGGCTACACCATCGCCCCGGCCCAGATCACCGAGCGTATCAAGAAGGTCCACGACTTTCTCACCGTGGGTGCCGCCGCTCCCCTGCAGGAAGCCGTTGTCACCGCCCTCAACTTCGACGACAGCTATTACGATGAGGTCCTCGACCTCTACACCGCCAAACGCGACCTGTTCTGCCAGGGGCTCGATAGCATCGGTCTTGAGCATAACGTGCCGCAGGGCGCCTACTACGTCATGATGGACATCTCTGAGTTTGGCTATGACAGCGACCTCGAATTCTGCGAGGACCTCGCATCCAAGGTGGGCGTGGGCGCCGTGCCCGGCTCGAGCTTCTTCCGCGAGCCCGTCAACCATCTGATTCGTTTCCACTTTGCCAAGCGGGACGAGACGCTTAACGCTGCACTGGAGAACCTCAAGTCGCTACGTGATAAAATCAAGCCGCGCGGGTAAGGACGGCCCGGCAACTAAAGCAACCATAGAAGCCCCGCACCGCCCGCCACGTTGCGAGGCTTCTTTTTATAGCGCTTTCTTAAATGGTTTAGAGCCCTATACTTTAGTCACGGAGCAACTCGTCCCAGAGAGAGGAATACTATGGCAGAACAGCAGCTTATCGGAGCGCTCGAGGCCGGCGGCACCAAGATGGTCTGCGCCACGGGCTATGCAGACGGTACGGTCCTGGAGCGTGAGCAGATCGCGACCACGACCCCGCAGGAGACCGTCGAGGCCGTCAACGCGTGGTTTGCGAACAAGGGCATCGCCGCGCTGGGCATCGGCGCCTTTGGACCCACCGCAGTCAACCCTGCCTCGCCCCAATACGGCAAGATCCTGGAGACGCCCAAAACGGCATGGCGCTACTTCGACCTGCTGGGCACCATCCAAAACGAGCTCAATATTCCCTGCGGCTACGACACCGACGTCAACGTTGCCTGCTTGGGCGAGGTCACCTTTGGTTGCGCCCAGGGCCTCACGGACGTGGTCTACCTGACCATCGGCACCGGTGTGGGCGCCGGCGTGCTCTCGGGCGGTAAGCTCGTACACGGCATGATGCATCCCGAGGCCGGCCACATCCTGGTCACGCGCGACCCGCGCGACACCATCGGCGAGCATAGCGCTTGCCCCTTCCATGACAACTGCCTCGAGGGCCTCATCGCCGGCCCCGGCGTTAAAAAGCGCTGGGATGGCAAGAGCGCCGGAGACATGGCCGATGACCCAGAGGCCATGGACCTGCTCGCAGGCTATCTAGCACAGGCGCTCATGACCTACACGCTGTGCTACGCGCCGCAAAAGATCATCATCGGCGGCGGTGTGGCCGACCACACCCCCATCGTGCCGCTCGCACGCAAAAAGTGTGCCGAGATGCTCAACGGCTATATCGTCACGCCCGAGGTCAACGACATCGATAACTACATCGTCAACAACAGCCTCGAGGGCAAGCAGGGCATTATGGGCTGCCTGGCCCTGGGCGCACAGGCGCTTCAGTAGCAGACGCACCCACAGGGCGTGGCGCGCCCGGCAAATCCGACCTACGGAACGACGCCACCACGCCTCATATAAGCCCTCAAATAAAAAAGGCCGCCTAGGACCAAACAATACGTCCTAGGCGGCCTTTTTAGCGCACATCAGCGACCGTAAGAGATATCGGAGCACAACGCCCGTTGCCGCTCCACAGCAGTCGATCATCACATCGGTGATCATGCCGGCGCGTCCCGGCACAAAGAGCTGAATCGTCTCGTCGATCGAGGGAATCAGCAGCAGGAACACCGCCGTGGGCAGCAGCACGTCAAAGGTGCGCCGGCCCTCAAAATCAAAGGCGTGCGTTGCCAAGATGCCGAGCACCATATACTCGGTAAAATGCGCGCACTTGCGAACAACAAAGTTGGTCACCCATTCATATGGAAGTCCCACGCTGTGCAGGAAACCGCGGATAGCTTCCATGACCGTTAGGCTCAGCGAGCCCGACCCCGAGCCGGGAACCAGCGAATTGTCCCAGATCAAGAGCGCCATCAGGCAGGTTACAACCGCCCATTTTCGATTGATCTTAACCATGCAGAAGTTATGCCTCCGCGCGGAGCGGCGCGAAGCTGGCGGTACCGCCCTCGATAACGCTCAGATAGGCACGGCCCGTACGCTTGGCGGTTGAGGACTGCAGGCGCTCGATCTCTTCCTCGAGGATCTGATTGACGCGCTCGTGACGACGGTTTTCCATAATGCCGGCGGCAATAGCCTCGGCCCGCTCGATGCTCTCGCGCGAGATACGGGCAGTATCCTCGGGGAACACAGCACTGTGACGGCCGACATAGGCGGGGGCAGCAGGCTGAGGGGCAGCGACGGGAGCGGGGGCTGCAACAGGAGCGGGCTCGTCAATCTCATCCAGAATCGCGGTGGCGGCGGCCCACATGTCCTCGTGGCCCGAGTAATCGGCCATGGGAACATCAACCTCGAGCGAGGCGTCCGGAAGGTCGCCGGTGTCGATGCGATCTTGGGCATCAATCGATGCGGTGATGGCTGCAGGCTCATCGAGGTCATCGAGATCGATGTCCACGGCACCGGAGATGATAGGCATGCTGGCGAGGTTTGCATTGTACGGCGCAGCCTCAGCCGCCTGCTGCTGGGCAGGAGCGCCCCAAAGCGAGCTTTCGGCGGCACGGCGGGCGGCAACGGCCTCCTCGTCCGCAGTCATGGCTTCATCAACGTACGAATTGTCGGCAGAAGCGTTCGCGTCCGCCGAGGTGGCGTTGTAGGCGTTATTGGCTGCCGCGTTGGCGACGAGTGCCACGAAAGCTGCCGTGCTGCCCGCAGGGGCGGCCTGGGAACCAGACACAGCGCGTGCCGCGGCGGCGATGTCGTCGCGATTGAAGGAGCCGGTCTGCCCGCCGTTGGTGAGCTCGTCGATGGCGACTTGATAGACGTCGCGCGAGTGTGCAGGGTCGCAGCTCACCGGCGAATCGTCGTCGAGCATACTGTCGATCATGGACCAAGCCTCGTCCTCGTCCATAGCATCTGCGGCTCGCGCGATGGTAGGGACGCCATCATCGGCATGACGGCGCTGGAACGCACCAGTCAGGCCGGAAAGGAATGCCGAGGTAGACTGCTCCGCCTGAGCCTGAGAATCAGAAGCCGCAGCGTAAGGAGTCGCATCCTGCTGCTGAGCTGAAATCGAGGCGGTCTTGAACTCGCTTTGATGCTGATTGAGATTGGCGGCACCGCCCATGGCACCGGGCTGGAACAGACGCTCTTCACGCTGCGCACGATACTCGGAGATACCCAGCGAGGCGGCATAGATGCCCACGCCCGCCACCGCGCCCACGGCGAAGGGAACCGCACCCGCCGCGACCGTCTCGTTCACCGACGAAAACGGCAGCGTCGCGGCATACATAACCACGGGAGCGGCAAGGCCGATCCCGCACGAAAGTCCGGCAAGGACTGCTCGTTGTGTTGCATCAGAAGAAGCCATGAGCTCTCCCCATCTTCCAGCACCCAAATCGCATCATTCAGTTGGCTGCGCGAGAGAAGATGAAGCGGGGCTATGCCCCAAAGCAACGGTATATGGTTCGTTTCATCTGCGTTTTCCGTCGCGAAGCTTAAAAGCTATTATGCGAAACCGCCCTGTCGATTGCAAGCGACGATGTCGGATTGAAACGGGAAACCTGCTGCTTGCCAGTCTTATGGTCAAAAAAGCGCGGAGCGGCGATATAGAAAAGGGCCGAGGCTCAAAGCCCCGACCCTTTATTGCATTGATGACTATCGCTGCGTGTAGATGACAACCTAGAACGTCTGCTCGTAGTCGCTGTGTTTTTTGGCCGAACGCACCAGGAACTCCTGGTTGGTGTTGGTGCCCTTAAGACCCTTGATAAACGATGCGGCCGCGCGCTCGGTGTTGTTCATGCCGGCAAGAATGCGACGCAAGCCAAAGACAAACGGACGCATCTGCTCGTCAACCAACAGGTCCTCGTTACGCGTACCGGAGGCAACGGGGTCGATAGCCGGGAAGATGCGGCGGTCAGCCAGGTCGCGGTCGAGCTTGAGCTCCATGTTGCCGGTGCCCTTGAACTCCTCAAAGATGACCTCGTCCATCTTGGAACCGGTGTCGATGAGGGCAGAGGCCAGGATGGTGAGCGAGCCGCCGTTCTCGATGTTGCGGGCTGCGCCCAGGAAACGCTTGGGCGGATACAGTGCCGCCGAATCGACGCCGCCCGAAAGGATGCGGCCTGAGGCGGGCGCCGCCAAGTTGTACGCGCGGGCAAGACGCGTGATGGAGTCGAGCACCACCACGACATCGCCGCCCAGCTCCACGATGCGCTTGGCGCGCTCGATGACGAGCTCTGCCACACGAGTGTGGTTGTCGGCGGGCATATCGAAGGTCGACGCCACAACCTCGCCCTTGATGGAACGCTGCATATCGGTGACCTCTTCGGGGCGCTCGTCGACGAGCAGGCAGATGAGGTGCACCTCGGGGTTGTTAATCGAGATAGACTGGCAGATCTTCTTGAGGATCGTGGTCTTGCCGGCCTTGGGCGGGGACACGATCAGGCCACGCTGACCCTTGCCGATCGGCGACACGATGTCGATGGCGCGACCGGTAATGGAGTCCTTGCCGTGCTCCATGCGCAGCGGCTCGTTGGGATAGACCGGGGTGAGGTCGCCGAACTTGGGGCGGTTGCGAATCTGCTCGGGGTCTAGACCGTTGACGGTCGTGATTTTGGCGAGGCCGGCGCGCTTGTCGCCGCCGCGCGAAGGACGAAGCGAGCCCTCGATGACGTCGCCCGTGCGCAGACGCGCGGAGCGGATGAGGTAGGCGGGGACGAAGGCGTCGTCGTTGGACTTCATGTAACCGTGGGCGTGGATGATACCGGAGCTGTCCGGACGAATCTGCAGGATGCCCTTGATGTCGCGGAAGCCCTCGGCCTTCGCGGCGGTGACGTAGATCTCCTCGACGAGCTCGGCTTTCTTCTTGCCGGTCGTCTCGATCTCGAACTCCTTGGCCTTCTCGCGCAGCTCGGCGACCTTCATGGCCGCGAGTTCCTCACGCGAAAGCGTGGGCTCGGTGGGGGCGGCGTTGCGCTCCTTGTTGCGCTGTTTGCGATCGCGCTGGCGGTTGCGGCGGTCGTTGTTGCGCTCGTCCTTGCGCTCGTTGCGCTCGTCGTTACGCTTGTGCTGGCGACGGTTGGGGCGAGCGTTGTCTTCGGCCTCGGCGGGCGCGGCGCCATCGGTTGCGGCGGCGTCGGCGTTAGCCACAGTATCATCGCTGGCCTCGGCCTTGGAATCGCCCTGCAGCTCGGCCTCGGCCTGCTGCTCGGACGCCTTGGCCTTAGCGGACTTCTTACGACCGCGCTTGGGCTTCTCAGACGCAGGCTGTTCGACGTCCTGGGGCTCGGCGGCGTCAGTCGATGCATCGGCGGTCGTCTCGGCGGAATCCTCGGACGCACCCTTCTTGGCAGCCTTGGCCTTGGACGTGCGCTTAGCAGCAGTACGATGGCTGCGACCAGGGCGGACGTCGGCGGGCTCGGCATCGGCAGAAACGGCCTCGGAAGTCGTAGCATCCTGGACGGGCGCGTCGGCAGCGGTTGCAGACTCGGCGGTCGCCGCAGCATCCCGAGCAGCGGCGGCTGCGGCTGCGGCCTTCTCGGCCTCGACGAAGGCCTTGGGCTTGCGACCGCGACGGTGCGGGCGCAAAGCCGGATCGACAACGGGAACTTCGCTGGCCTCGACAGGCGCAGCGGGCTCAACAGGCGATGTGCCCTCCCCTGCCGCGGAACGGACCGAAGCCTCAGTGAGCTCGGGGGTTACCTGATCGGCAACCTGCTCGGCCTTAGCAGCCGTGCGACGGCGTGTGCGCGGTACCGGCTTATCGGTCGGCTGGTCGGCGACAGGGGTCTCGGTGGCGGCAGGTGTCCCGGGCACAGACGGAGCTGCAAGCTCGGTCAGAGCCGCGGCCTCGCGCTCGGCAGCACGACGGCGGGCGCGCACCACCTGAGCCTCGCTAATCTGCGCCAACGCACGTGCCTGCGCGACCTCATCGGAAATCGGCGCCGAGGAGTCAGCTGCAACGGTGCGCTTGACGCGCGTCATGCGCGTGGTACGGCGCTTGGGCTTGGTGACCTCCTCGCCGTCAGCAGCAGGCTTGGCCGTGCGGCGCGTACGCTTGGGCTTTGCCGGAGCAGCCTCCTCACCAGTTGCAGGCACGGCCTTCTCAGCCGTTGCAGGCGTAGGCGTCGAAGCAGCCTTAGGCGTCTCAGGAGCCGAGGCATGCGCGGGCGCCGCGACCTGGTCCGACGCAACCGGTGCAGCGGGAGCGGCTTGCGTCGTCGTTATTTCGTTTTCTTGCTGTTGATCAGACACAGTGTTTGCTCAACTTTCTTTTCAAGCCCTGTGATCACATGCTCCCTGCATAAACCTTCAGGGCGGCTAAACAGTCTAGTTCCGTTCAAAACGACGGACATCATTGATCTGTATCGAGATATTTGCGTCATATACGCAGCGTTAGTGTAACACAACCGCCGCCACCTGCAACTTAGTCATTGGGAACGCTCTTAAACGACTAGCCAAAAGGGGCACTCTTTGGTTTAACACCCACAAATCTGACTGCCTCCGCCAAAACTATGGCGGTTTACTACGATGAATCGCTCAACCGCGACCACTCCGAAACTTGTTGAACTAAAACCGCAGGTAGATGCCCTGCACTTTTTTGCGAAAAGCTGGCGTGGTTGGAATTTCTCATATTCATCGTAGTAAACCGGCATAGTTTCGTATTTCCAGCAGTTCCAAATTCGTCAATACGTCGGCGTTTGCAAAAAGCCCGACCTCCGCATGAACTGCCTCCCATTTCTTGGACATGAGAAATGGAAGGCTTTTGGAGTGGGTATGATGAATTGGACACCTAGTTAAGAGCGAAAGGTGTTCAAGATGACCCAAAGAAGAAAGCGATACGACAGGCA
>CAUAEH010000011.1 GCA_958427975.1 uncultured Collinsella sp.
GGTCGGTTTCGTTATCTCGGGCGAGGTGGCCTTGTCTGCCGCGGCCTTTGCCTCCTCGTATGCCTTGCAGGCGTCGTCATAAGCCGCTGGTGCTTTTTTCAAATCGTCGAGGAGCGCATCTCGCTTGGCTGTCTCTTCGTCGATATCGGTTTGACATTTTTCCGCATTGGCTTCGAACTTCGCGACGACACTTTTCTGGCTTTCGAGCCGGCGTTGGTAGTGGTGAAGATCATCTTCACAAGATTTTTCTCGCCTTTCTGCCGACATGATCTCACTTCGCAACTGCTTAATAGTTTCGTTAGAAGCTCCGTCGCCGATTGCCTTATTTAATTCTGCCTGAAGGCCGCTTGTCCGGTTGTGGGCCGCGTCGTATCTGGCTTGGGCTTCATTGACCTGCGCTTGTAGGTAAAGAAGAGGTCCCCTTGAGTCGTCGGCTTCCTTCAGCATCCTGTCGCGGAGCGATTGCAAATCGGTAATCACATGCTCGATAGTCTCTAATATCTCAGGACCTGCGGCGTCTTTTGCGGCCTCGAGGTTTTTGAGCGCTTCCTGCATGGCTGCATACGCTTTTTCTTTTGCGGCGGCCGCATCTTCTGTCTGCGGGGCGCCCGAATTGCCGCTGGTGGCGCTCGTCTGCGAAACGGCCGCACCGGTGGGGGAACTGGTTTCTGCCGCGATCGCCGTTGCGGGGGCGATTCCCGCGACAAGTGCCGCGGAAAGGGCGATGCCCACAGTTGCTCGTCTTGCTCTTCTTGCGAGAATGTCGTTCATCTCGGCACCTCATTTCAAGGGTCGGCGACTAATTTGGTAGCACTAATGTAAATATACCATGCTAGTTGACCCGACACTGGCTGGGTGTGCGCGTATACCCCTCTGAAAACTGAATCCCGTTAGAAATGACGAGTTGTTTACGCTTCTTTTGGGGTGGCGGTACTATCATGGTTCGAATTGAATGTGGATAATGATAGGGAGCGCCTATACATGATTGAGCTGCTCGGGCGTTTTGGTGGTAAGTTTCGCCGGTATATGGTGATCGGCCCTGCGTGTAAGCTGATCGAAGTGATCTTTGATCTGCTGACGCCGCTGGTGATTGCCCAGATGATCGATAAGGGTATTGGCGCACACGATGTCAACGCCGTTATCCACTACGGCATGGTACTTGGCGCCATGGCTGTGATCGGCATCTCGTTTACGCTCGTCTGCCAAAAGATGGCGGCGCTCACCTCGCAGGGCATGGGCACCGATATCCGCGGTGCGCTCTACCAGCACATCAACAAGTTGAGCTATGCCGAACTCGACCGCTTTGGCACGCCGTCGCTTATCACCCGCATCACCAACGACGTCAACCAGGTGCAGCTCGCTGTGGCGCTGGGCGTACGCATGCTCATCCGCTGGCCCTTCTTGGCGGTGGGCTCTATGTGCGCGGCCCTTGCCATCGACCTTAAGCTCGGCATGATCTTCTTGATCTGCACGCCCGCTATCGGCCTGGTGTTTTGGTTTGTCATGGCGCGCTGTATCCCGTATTACAGGCAGCTGCAGGCAAAGCTCGACCGCATCGCGCTTATCTGCCGCGAGGGGCTTTCGGGCGCCCGCGTTGTTCGCGCCTTTGTGCGTGAGGACCACGAGCGCGAGCGTTTTGCCCAAGCCGCCGATGACCAGGCCAATACTGCCATCGCGGTGGGCAAGCTCTCGTCGATCCTTAATCCCGTCACGTTTTTGGTGATGAACCTGGGCGTGTGCGCCATCCTGTGGGTGGGCGGCATCCAGGTCAACGTGGGCGAGCTCACGCAGGGTCAGGTCATGGCGTTTGTGAACTACATGACGCAGACGCTCACCTCCATCGTGTACGTCGCCAACCTGGTCGTGGTCTTTACCAAGGCGAGCGCCAGCGCGTCGCGTATCAACGAGGTGCTCAATTGCGTGCCGAGCATCGCTGACGAGGGCAACCAGCCGGTCGCGCTGCCTGAGCCGAGCGACCTGACGGGTGGCGCTGTTCCGGTCCCTGCGCTGAGCTTTGACCATGCGAGCTTCTCCTTTGGCGCGGGCGCGGCAAATGCCGTCAACGATGTGGCCTTGGAGCTCCCGCTGGGCAAGACGCTTGGCATTATCGGCGGTACGGGTAGCGGCAAGTCCACGCTCGTCTCGCTTATCCCGCGCCTGTACGATGCGAGCACCGGCAGCGTGAGTGTGATGGGCGCCGACGTGCGCACCTGGCCGCTCGACCAGCTGCGCCGTGTGGTCGCGACCGTTCCACAGCGCGCGTCGCTGGTGAGCGGCACCATCCGCAGCAACCTGACCTGGCGCGACGAGGCTGCGACCGACGAGGATCTCTGGGCGGCGCTCGACATGGCGCAGGCGAGCGAGTTCGTGCGCAACAAGCCGCAGGGGCTCGATGCCCCGGTCGAGGCAGGCGGTAAAAACTTCAGCGGTGGCCAACGCCAGCGCCTGACCATCGCGCGCGCCCTGGTGGGCTCGCCTCAGGTCCTGATCATGGACGACTCCGCCTCGGCACTTGACTTTAAGACTGATGCGGCGCTTCGCCATGCCATCCGCGAGCGCAGCGTGTGTGGCGCTGCTGAGGGCGGGCTGCCGCTGACTACGGTGATCGTAAGCCAGCGCGTTTCGACCGTGCGCGACGCCGATATGATCTGCGTACTTGACCACGGCTCGGTTGCGGGCCTGGGCACGCATGACGAGCTGTACGCGACCTGTCAGCTCTATCGCGAGATTTGCCAGTCGCAGCTTCGCCGCGAGGAGCTCGAGGGTCAGCAGGGGAGTGCAGCGCTCGCGCCCACCCCGACCGCCCCTGCATCTGTCTGCGCAAAGGAGGGCTGCTAAATGAATCCGTACACTTCCTCCGGTTCGGTCGCCACGATGACGGCCAACGTGTCCGGTAACGATAACCTCAACGACCTGGGCGACGGTCCGCGCCAGCCCGGCGATCCCGAGCGCTATCCCGTGGGTGCGGTGACCCGCCGCCTGCTGGGCTACGTTCGTCCGCATCGCATTTCGTTTGTTGCGTCGTTTGTGAGCGCCGCCATCTCCGTGATTCTGCAGCTCTACACGCCCATCCTCATCGGCGAGGGCATCGACCTGATCGTTGCCGCCGGGCAGGTGGACTTTGACGCACTGCTGCCGCTCGTTACCAAGCTCGCGATTGTCGTCGTAGGTGCTGCGGCCTTCCAGTGGCTACAGGGCTACTGCGTCAACCGCCTGTCCTACGAGACGGTGCGCGACATGCGCGTGGAGGCAAGCGATAAGCTCAGCTGTATGCCGCTCAGCTTTATCGACAGCCATGCCCGCGGCGACCTTATGAGCCGTGTGGTCAACGACGTCGACCAGGTGGGCGACGGTCTGCTGCAGGGCTTCACGCAGCTCTTCACCGGTGTTATTACCATCGTGGGCACGCTCGCGTTTATGCTTTCCATCAACCTGACCATGACGCTTGTGGTGGTACTCGTCACACCGCTTTCCATTTTTGCAGCCGGCGCCATCGCCAAGCTTTCCAACAAAAGCTTTACGGCACAGCAGCGTATTCAAGGGCAGCTCGGTGGTCATATCGAGGAGTACGTAGGCGAGCAAAAGCTAATCGACGCCTTTGCCTACGGCCCGAACGCCCAAGCGCGCTTCGACGCGCTCAATGCCGAGCTCTACACCGCGGGCGAGCGCGCGCAGTTTATGGGTTCGCTCTCCAACCCCGGCACGCGCTTTATCAACAACATCATCTATGCCGTGGTCGCTGTGATCGGCTGCGTGGGCGTGATCACGGGCGTGCCCGCGGCGCTTACGGTGGGCGGCGTGCAGATCTTCCTGTCCTATGCCAACCAGTACACCAAGCCGTTCAACGAGGTCACCAACGTCATTACGCAGATCCAGACCGCGTACGCCTCGGCGCGCCGCATGTTTGCGCTGCTCGATGCGCGCGAGCAGGAGCCCGACGCGTCGGACGCTGTAGAGCTTACCGCCCCGCAGGGTGAGGTGACTTTTGAACACGTGGACTTTAGCTACGTGCCCGACCGCAAACTGCTGCAGGATATCTGCATCGAGGCTAAGCCCGGCATGCGCTTTGCCCTGGTCGGCCCCACGGGCTGCGGCAAGACGACGCTCATCAATTTGCTACTGCGTTTTTACGATATCGATGCCGGTCGCATTGCGGTCGATGGCCGTTCCTCGCGTGACTACACGCGCGCAAGCCTGCGCCGCGCCTTTGGCATGGTGCTGCAGGACACTTGGCTGTTCGAGGGCACGGTGGCGGAAAACATCGCTTACGGCTGTCCCGATGCCACGCGCGAACAGGTTGTCGAGGCGGCCAAGCGCGCGCACGCACACAAGTTTATCGTGCAGCTGCCAGGCGGCTACGATACGGTGATCGGCGAGGACGGCGGCACGTTTAGCCAGGGTCAAAAACAGCTGCTGTGCATCGCGCGTGTCATGCTCACCGACCCGGCTATTTTGCTGCTGGACGAGGCGACCTCGAGCATCGATACCCGCACCGAGCTGCAGGTGCAGGCGGCATTCGACGAGCTCATGGCCGGTCGCACAAGCTTTGTGGTGGCGCACCGCCTGAGCACCATCCGCAACGCCGACTGCATTCTGGTCATGCGCGACGGTCAGATTATCGAGCGTGGCACGCATGACGAGCTGCTAGCGGCAGGCGGCTTCTATGCCGAGCTCTACCGCAGCCAATTCGCCCAGTGAGCAAGTCCGTGGGGCAAATTAATCAATCGACAGACGGTGGTTTACATCTGTCACGTTAGTACTAAGATATTCATCTAATAAATTGCATTAGTGGCTTTAGTTTTGGGGGAAACGAGGCAACGTGACTATGACGTGCTCTTTGGTGGTTAACAGCAAGAGCGGTAATACCAGGATGGTTTCGGGCGCGATCAAGCGCGCTCTGCAGGCTGCGGGCGTTGAATTTGTCCATGCCGCGGCGTTGAGCGACGATGCGGATGCAAATCAGGTTGCGCTCGAGGCGCAGGGCGCCTGCGCGGCCGACACGGTGCTCGTCGGTTTTTGGTGCGACAAGGGCGCGTGCACGCCTTCGGTCGCGACGTTGCTCTCCGCCTTGCACGGCAAGCGCGTCTTCCTGTTTGGCACCTGCGGTTTTGGCGCCAGCGAGGAGTACTTTAGGCAGATTATCGACCGCGTATCGTCTAACTTGGCCAATGATGCCGAGCTTGCGGGCTGGGCAATGTGCCAGGGCAAGATGGGCCCTGCCGTAAAGCAGCGCTACGAGGCAATGCTTGAGCAAGAACCCGAAAACGCGCGCTATAAGATGCTGCTCGACAACTGGGTTGCCGCGAAGGACCATCCCACCAAGGAAGATTTGGACAACATGGCTGCAGCTGCCAAGAAGGCCGTACTGGGAGAGTAGCTTCGCCGTCCGCGATCCTTCGTGCAAAACAATACAAATGTGAAAGCCTCGAAGTTCTCGAGGCTTTTTTCTTGACACTTGTGGGCACAACCGCTGCAAGCGTTTGGGGCGACATTTTCCATCACCCCGATGACGAGGCCGTTCTGGACAACACGCTCGCATACGTTCGCTGGATGCATTCAGAGTGGGACGGGCTTCCGGAAAATGCGCCCCAGAATTTGCCTTTGGAATGGGATGCAGTTTCCCAACGGGGCCGTAAGCGGAAACTGCATCCCACTCCGGACGTGAATTCTGGGACACGGTTTCCGGATGCAAAAAAGGCCACAAGACGTGGCCTTCGACTTATATATGTTCAGCGGATACCCCTATGACAAGCCGCGCTCCAACAACAGGGCGTCTGTCCGGGCGGAGGCATATAAGGTTCATCGCGAGTTCCGCACGCAAAGGAGGCCACTTAATGTGGCCTCCGTCTTGCGCAGGACTGTCTGAGCAGGGAACCTTATATGCCTCCGCCTGGACAGACGTTTCAGTTGTGGCTCAGCAGCTAGCAGCTACTTAATCTTGGTCGTACCCGGCGCCAGGTTGGGGTCGGTCTCGTTGGCCTCGGTCTGGAAGTGCTCGGTGTACACGTTCTTGCCGTCGCGGAACATCTCGTAATACTGCATCTTGGCGTAATCCTCGCGCGCCTTGGTGGCGGCTGCGGCGGCGGCATCGTCACCGGTGACGTTGGAGGAGAGTGCCCAGCGCAGGCTGGCGTCCTCGTAGCCCACCGAGTTGATGGCGGGCAGCGACTCGCGCAGCGTCATGTGCGCCTTCTGGTAGTCGGTCAGCGGTGCGCCGATCAGCTGCATAAGCTGCGTGGACAGGTAGTTGGTGGACAGGTCGTCGACCTCGCTTGTCTGGTCGCAGCCGGCAACGTCGTAGTTGGCCCAGATGATGTAGTCGGTCTGCCACAGGCGCTCCTGATGCGTAGCGTCGTCCTCGCCGGTAAACCACTTATCGTTGAACTTGGACGGGAAGAACGGCTGGTGATCGCCCCAGAACACCACGACCACCTTGCGGTCGAGCTTGCTCAAGGCGTTGAGGAAGTAGCGCAGCGCCTGGTCGGACTGCTCGATGCACGAGACGTACTCGTCGACATCGGAGAGCGTGCCGTCCTCGACGGTCTTGGCGTCCAGGTCGGTCGTGTCGATGTTCAGGTGCATCTGCTTGTCGACCGGCAGCAGGCCCGTGTCGTAACCCGAGTGGTTCTGCATGGTCACGTCGAAGATAAACTGCGGATCGGCGTTCTGGTTGAGCAGCTCAAGAATCTTGTCGTAGGTCGCCTGGTCGGTCACCATGCCGCGCAGGGTATCGGCGCCCTGGAAGTCGTTGATGGACAGGAACTGGTCAAAGCCAAAGTCCTTGTAGACGTTTTCACGGTTCCAGTTGGTCGCGTGGTTGGGGTGCATGGCCGTGGTGGAATAGCCGAGCGATTTGAACTGCTCTGCCAGGTTCCCGGTCGTTTCCATGTTGTAGATGGTGTAGGGGTACACGCCCGAGCCCAGGTTGGCCATGGAGTTGCCGGTCATAAACTCAAACTCGGTATTGGCCGTGCCGCCGCCGTAGGCGCTCACGTAGAGCTTGCCGCGGCTGAGGCAGTTGGACAGGCTCTTAAAGTACTGCGGACCCTCGTAGCCGGCGCGCATGTTCTGGTAGATCGACAGATCCGAGAACGTCTCGTTCATGATGGCGATGACCGTGGGCTTCTCGCTGTCGAACTGCTCCTGGGCGGCGGCGCGCTCGTCGCTCTTGGCCGCGTCGGACTTGTCGTAGGTCTTGGCGTACTTTTTGAGCGTGGCCTTGGCATCGTCGACGGAGTAGTCGGCGGGTTTGGGCGGCTTGATGGACTGTGCCGCACTAATAAAGGCAGGCAGGTAGCCCTCGCGCCAGTAGCTCTCGAGCGGGCGCCAGGTGTAGACGGTGATGCCGAGGGTGTTGTAGTAGTCGATGAGCGTGACGTGCGCGGTCACGCCGCCTAGGCACAGCACGGCGACGAGCAGATTGGTGAGCAGCATGCGCTTGGCGTTGGCGGCGCCCTTCTGACGGTGCGGTGCCACCAGGCCGGCGTACTCGCACAGCAGCATGGCGATGGCGGTAAAGCCCATGGACAGCACGCAGAACAGCGAGATGGAGAAGGTGTAGCCGGTGCCGGCGACCGCGGCGGCGGTGGAGATGGCCGAAAGGTCGCCCGGCTGGATGGGCATGGACTTAAACGTGATAACGAAGAACTCGGCAATGCCCAGGACAAAGAGGGCAAAGGCCAGGACCGCGGGAGCTGCGCCATGACGCTGGAATAGGAAGAACAAGCCGGTCATGAGTGCGGTGATGATGGCCCACTCGAGCAGGATGCACAGGGGGTAGACCCAGGTAAAGTCGTGGTTGGACGAGACCTCCATGCCCAACAGCGCAAAGACGCCGGCGAGCAGCAGGCACAGCGCGGCGGCGACGAGTGGCTTGCCCACAAAGGCGCCGCGCAGACGGGCGAGCTTGCCGGTGGGAGCGGGGGCGTCGGGCGCGGCGAACGCAAAGACGCGCGGGGCGATGCGGTCGCGTGCGATGCTGGCCCAAGCGCAGCCGGTGAGGATGGCGTTGGTCAGGATGAGCATCACAAAGGCGAGCGGCTCGTTTTGGGCGACGAGGCCAATGGCGCCCCAAATGGTCAAAAAGACCTGGAACAGGCCGAAGGCGACGCTCCACCCAAGAGCGCTTTTGGCAACGGTGCCCGACTGAGCGCGAATGGCCTTGGCCTCGCGCAAGACAAGGTAGACGGTCGCCGCAAGACCGACGAGCGAGATGGCGGCAGCGAACATGCTGAGACTCCTCACAAACTAAAACGTACGAAAGCGGGGGTTTACCCGATTGTTACCAAGATATGCGCTGCAATTGGTGGCTGCGCACAACAACCAGCCATATTAACGCGCACGTGTGGCGGTGTGGCGCAATGTAGTGGCGACCTGCGCGATAATGGACGGGAATTACACGGAAACGTAAAGGCTTCTTAAAGAATTGGCGAGGATAGAGCTATGGGCGAGCAGGTTTGTATGACGGGTGCCGAGTACTGCGGCGGAGCTGCGGGCGTGGATACGAACGGTTATCCGGTCGAGACTACGGGCAATGCGGTGCTGGACATCTTGGAGCATCGCTCGTCTACGCGTGCCTTCGCGCGCGATGACGACGGTCGCCCCGTGGCGGTGACCGACGAGCAGCGGGCAGCGATTCTGCACGCGGCGAGCCGTGCGCCGTCGGCGGGCGCCATGATGATGTATTCCATCGTGAGCATCCGCGAGCAGGCTACGCTCGACCGCCTGGCCGACCTGTGCGACCATCAGCCCATGATCGCCAAGGCGCCCTGGGCACTCATATTTGTGGTCGATTATGCCAAGTGGATCGATCTGTTTGAGCACGTGGGCTGCTTTGAGCCCGAGTTTGTCGAGCGTACGGGCAAGGCGCCCCGCCGCGCGCCGGGTTTGGGCGACTTTGCCATCGCGGCTCAGGACGCCGTGATCGCCGCGCAAAACGCCGTGGTTGCCGCCGAGGCTCTGGGTCTGGGGAGCTGCTATATCGGTGATATCGTCGAGAATGCCGAGGAAGTTGCCGAGCTGCTCGATCTGCCGCCCTATACCATGCCGCTGTCGATGCTCATCATCGGCACGCCCCGTAAGGAGCGTCCGGCCATTGCGCATCCCGTGGTGAACCTGGTGCACGAGGAGCGCTACTGCCGCGCCGATGCTGCGACCATGGACGCGCAGGTGGCCGAGATGGACGCGATGTTTCGCCCGCATGCCCGCGAGGTGGGCGAGCGCGTGGTGGATATCTAAACCCGCAAACACACTAGTCCCTTTATGGCCGAGATGAGCCGCTCCATGGAGTGGTGGTTCAAAAACTGGCTCGGAAAATGACAGATGAGGCAAAGGGACAGTCCCTTTGTCGCATTCCATATCGCCGTGGTGGCCTAAAGGCCGTATAAATGTTTATCTAGCTGGGAAAACGATGCCGTGCAAGCGCAGGTCGATTACCTATAATCCCTTCGAACATTAAAGTTGGGAGGAAACCGGCTTATGGAACAAAAGGCCAAGGAGGCAGCTTCGCACGCTGCGATTCCTGTGAGCATCTCGGCGATGCTCGTCACGCTGGGCGTGGTGTACGGCGATATCGGCACCAGCCCCATGTATGTAACCAAGGCGCTCGTTGCCGGCAACGGCGGCATCGGAAGCGTCACGGAGGAGTTCGTGCTTGGTGCGCTCTCCCTTGTCGTGTGGACGGTCACGCTGCTGACCACCATCAAGTATGTGCTCATCTCGCTGCGCGCCGATAACCATGGTGAGGGCGGCATCTTTGCCCTGTACAGCCTGGTCAAGCGCTGCGGCAAGTGGCTTATCATCCCCGCCATGCTGGGTGGCGCCGCGCTGCTCGCCGACGGCATCCTGACGCCGGCCGTTACCGTTACCACGGCCATCGAGGGCCTGCGCACCATCCCGGCGGTCCATGCCGTGCTGGGCGATGACCAGGGCCGCGTCGTCGCCATTACGCTCGCCATCATCATCGTGCTCTTCTTGGTGCAGCGCATCGGTACGGCCAAGATCGGTCACGCCTTTGGCCCCATCATGACGCTGTGGTTCCTGTTCCTGGGCGGCACGGGTCTGTTCTTTGTCTTCCAGCACCCCGCCGTGCTGCTGTGCCTCAACCCGGTGCGCGGCATCGCCTTTTTGCTGAGCCCTAACAACCACGCGGGCATCATGATTCTGGGCAGTTGCTTCCTCGCCACCACCGGTGCCGAGGCGCTCTACTCCGACATGGGCCACGTCGGCCGCGGCAACATCTACGCTACCTGGCCGTTCGTTAAGTGCTGCCTGCTGCTTTCCTATATGGGCCAGGGCGCTTGGCTTATGAACAACGCTGCCAACCCCGAGCTCATGGGCATTGCCGACCTCAACCCGTTCTACCAGATGCTCGCCCCGGGCCTGCGCCCGTTTGCCGTCGGCCTTTCCACCGTCGCGGCCATCATTGCCTCGCAGGCGCTCATCACCGGCGCATTCTCGCTGGTGTCCGAGGCCAGCCGTCTGGACCTCATGCCGCACATGCAGGTCTTCTACCCTGCCGAGACCAAGGGCCAGCTCTACATCCCCATGGTCAACAACGTTATGCTTGTCGGCTGCGTCATCGTGGTGCTGCTGTTCCAGAACTCGGCGCATATGGAAGCCGCGTACGGCCTTGCCATTACGCTGACTATGATGTGCACCACGCTGCTGCTCTTCTTCTACCTGCACGAGGAGCGCAAGCTCAAGGTTGCTCCGTGGATCTTCGCGGCCTTCTTCCTTTTGCTCGAAGGCTTCTTCTTCGTGAGCTCGCTCACCAAGTTCTTCCACGGCGGCTACTTCACCATCCTCATGGCTGCACTCATCATGGGCATTATGGTGTGCTGGTACAACGGCACGGCGGTCGAGCAGCGCCAGTTTACGCTGCTGCCGCTGCGCAGCTACCTGCCGCAGCTCAAGCGCCTGCGCGACGACGACCGTTACGAGCGCATGAGCGACAACGTCGTGTACCTGACCAAGGACACCCATACCGACTACATCGACCGCGATATCGTCTATTCGATCTTGGACAAGCATCCCAAGCGCGCCCGCGCCTGGTGGTTTGTGAATGTCGAGACCATGGACGAGCCGCACACCTTTGCCTATTCGGTCGAGACGTTCGGCACCGACTACGTGTTCCGCGTGCATCTGTACCTGGGCTACAAGATCAACCAGCGCGTCAATGCCTACCTGCGTCAGGTTGTTCAGGACCTGGCTGCCACCGGCGAGCTGCCGCCGCAGACGCATGACTACTCGGTCTACAAGGATCCGGGTAACATCGGCACGTTCAAGTTCGTCCTGATTCGTAAGCTTCTGGCGCCTGAAAGCGATGTGGAGCCGAGCGAGCGTACGGCCATCACGCTCAAGTACATCATTCGCCGCGCCGCCGGCACGCCCGCACGCTGGTACGGCCTGGAGAACTCCAACGTGAGCTTTGAGTACGTGCCGCTGTTCACCAAGTTCAAAGCCGTGAACAAGATGCAGCGCCTGGCCCCCAACGAGCGGCCGTAGACGTCGGCGGCTACACGGAGTTGGTTTTTGATGGATAAGCATGAGGCCGGGGAGGTAAACATGGATACAAAGGCGCTCGATGGCCGTGAGGCGGTGGTCGAAATGGTGCGTGAGGCGCGTGTCGACGCCGCCGAAGATCGGTTCTTTACGAATCGTGCCAACATGGATATGGCCGATCGCGTAATTTCGATCGTGGCACTGGTATTTGGAGCGGTGTGCGTGTGTGCCCTGCTCGCGCACGTGCTGTTTGTCTAGCGACCGCAGGTTGCAAAGGCTATACACTTGGAACCACCACAAGGGAAACCACCACAAAGGTGCCTGTCCCCTTTGTGGTGGTTTTTGTTTTTGAGAGAGGGGCGGGACGCTGATGGACGTCCGTACGGACGGCGATATTGCCGATAGCTTTTGGTGGCGGCGCACAACGCTGACGCGCCGCACTCCTCTGTATGACGCCTGCGTATCGGTGGGGCTGCTGGTCGCGGCGACGATTGTGGGCGCGCTGCTCGACCATCCGGGTCTCGCGCCGAGCATCATGATCGTCTATGTGTTTGCCGTTCAGCTGTGCGCATTCTTTACCTGGAGTCGCCTGTATTGCTTGCTGAGCTCGGCTGCCGCCGTGGCGCTCTACAACTTCTTGTTTGTCGACCCGCGCTACTCGCTGTCGCTTATCGACCGCGGCTATCCCGGCATGTTCTTCATCATGTTCGTGGTCTCGCTTGTGTCGAGTTCGATTGCGTTGGCCCTGCGCCGCGCCTTGGCACAGGCTGCCGCCAGCGACCGCCGCACGCATATGGTGCTCGAGACCAACCGCATGCTGCAGCGCTGCGCCGATCAGCATCAGATCGTTCACGCCATGGCCACGCAGCTGGCGCGTCTTTCGGGCTGCCCTGTCGTGTGGTACAGCGCCGACGCCGAGGGCGATGACCTGCTGCCGCGTGCGACATACACGGCCGTGGGCGATGCCGCGCCGGTGCACGAGCTGGCGCCGCAGATGCCACCGCGGCTCTCGGCGTCCGCCTATGTGGGAACGCCGCTCGATGCCACCTATGGTGGCTCGGCGTTTTATGGCATCTACCTGACGGTTCGCACAGGCGACGGCTTTGCGCGCTCGGGCGACCCCGCCTCGGTGGTGGGCGTGCTGGCTATCGTTGCCGAGCCCGACGTGCTGACGCATGAGGAGCGGACACTTGCCGATGCCATCGTGAGCGAAGGCGAGCTGGCGCTCGATCGCGCCCGCGCCATGGAGGCCCGCGAGGAGGCGGCGGTGCTTGCCAAAAATGAGCAGCTGCGCGCCAACCTGCTGCGCTCCATCTCGCATGACCTGCGCACGCCGCTCACCAGTATTTCGGGCAATGCCGATGTGCTGCTCGACCAGGGCTCGACCGGCACCGCCGTGCTCGACGCCCAGACGCGCCGCGGCCTGCTCCTGTCCATTCGCTCGGATGCGCAATGGCTCAACGCCACCGTCGAGAACCTGCTCGCCATCACCAAGCTCGAGGGCGGCGGTATGCGCCTGTCGACCACGCTCGAGCTCATGGACGATATCGTGGAGGAGGCGCTGCGCCACGTGAACCCTGCCGTGCGCGAGCACGACCTTAAGGTGGTGGCGTGCGATGAGCCGGCGCTCGTCAATGTCGATGCGCGCCTGATGGTGCAGCTGGTGGTCAATCTGGTGAACAACGCCATCACCTATACGCCCGCAGGCTCGCATATCATGATTTCGATTAGCGTCGACGATGGACGCGTGGCGTGCTCGGTGGCCGATGACGGCCCGGGCATTGCGCCCGAGGACCGCGAGCGCATCTTTGAGTCGTTCTACACCGCCAACCACGGTCTTGCCGACAGCCATCGCAGCGTGGGCCTGGGTCTTTCGCTCTGCCGCTCCATTGCGCTGGCGCATGGCGGTAGCATAGAGGTTGCCGCGGCGGACCCGCACGGCTCGGTCTTTACGATTGAGCTTCCCGTCGCCGACGTTTCGTTTGATAAGGAGTAGCGCTGTGCCGAACTCTGCCGTAAAACCGCTCATCTTGGTCGTTGAGGACGATCCCGCCGTCCGCAACCTTATTGTTGCCGCGCTCGAGGCGCACGGCTTGCGTCATATGGCCGTGGAGACCGCCCATGCCGCCATCGCCGCCGCCTCATCGCAGGCACCGAGCATCGTGCTGCTCGATCTGGGCCTGCCCGATATGGACGGCGTCAAGGTGGTGGAGTCGGTGCGCGCATGGTCGGGCATGCCGATCATCGTGGTCTCGGCGCGCAGCGAGGACGCGGACAAGATTCGCGCGCTCGATGCCGGCGCCGATGACTACCTGACCAAGCCGTTTTCGGTCGAGGAACTGCTTGCACGCATTCGCACGACGCTCAGGCGTCTTTCGTATGCACAGACAGGCGGCGTTGCCTCCGAGGGCTCGTTCGATACCGGCGAGCTGCATATCGATTTTGATGCTGGCATCGCCACGATGGATGGCGAGGAGCTGCATCTGACGCCGATTGAGTACAAATTGCTATGCCTGCTGGCCCATAATGCCGACAAGGTGCTCACGCATCAGTTTATCCTGCACGAGATTTGGGGTACGGCGACTAAGAGCGACCTAGCGAGCCTGCGTGTCTTTATGGGCACGCTGCGCAAAAAGATCGAGTCCGACCCCGCGCACCCGCGCTATATCCAAACACACGTGGGCATCGGTTACCGATTGGTCACCCAAGGGTAGGATGACGTCCGCCATCCTACTATGAGTTGCGGTGAAATAGTTCTTGTTTGGGCCTTTGCCAGGCATTTTTAGGAACTATTCCACCGCAACTTTGTTTATTTGCCCTTGGGCTTGCTGGCGTAGAACTTCTTCTTTTTGGGCTTGCCTGCGCAGGCGGTCTTGCCGTCGCCGCGCGGCCCTTGGTCGCCGGCCTGCGCGTGCGCGGGCGCTGCTGCGCGAGGCTTGTGGGCTTCGGGGTTGCGCAGCTCCTCGGTTCGCTCGGCAATCTCTTCGGCGCTAAAGCCGACCTCGGCCATGGCGTCCTCGATGGGCAGGCGGCGCACGATATAGCAATGGTGCACCTTCTGGTTGCGCGCGAAATCCTCGGGAATGGTCTGCGCCGTAATGTCCTCCAGCACGACGCCCGCGCGCGCGAGCTTGCGCGTCTCGGGGCGGAAGCCGCGCAGGTTGCAGCTAAAGATGGCGTGGCCGCCCTGTGCGAGCAGGCGCGATACGCCGGCCAAAAGCTCAACATGGTCGCGCTGGACATCCCAGGTGCGGCGGCCCATCTTGGATGAGTTCGAAAACGTGGGCGGATCGACAAAAATCAGGTCCCAGCGGTTGCGCGTCTGGCGCTGGTCGCGAATCCAGGCGAGCACGTCGTCGCGCACAAAATGATGCTGCGGACCAACAAAGCCGTTCTGGCGCATATTGCGCTCGGCCCAGTCCAGGTAGGTGTTGGAAAGGTCGACTGTCACGGTTTCCTCGACGCCGCCGTCGGCCGCATAGCAGGTGGCGGTGCCGGTGTAGGCGAACAGGTTGAGGAAGCGGCGCGCCTGTTTGGCGTGCTCGCGCACCAGGTTGCGGGTGACGCGGTGATCCAGGAAGATGCCCACATCCAGGTAGTCGTCAAAGTTGACGGCAAAGGTGAGCCCGCCCTCTTCGATGAGTGGCAGGCGACGGCGTGCGATGTTGGCGCGCTCGCCCGATGCGCCCTTGCCGGCGCCCTGCTTGCCGTACTGCGAGCCGCCACGTGAGCGCATGCGGGCCTTGGCGTGCACATGCTCGGCGGGAACATCCAGGATGCGCGGCGCGATGGCCAAGATGTCGAGCATGCGGGCCTGGGCCAGTGCGGGGTCGATGGTCTTGGGCGCGGCGTATTCGGCGATGACGAGCCAGCGGCCCGGCGTCTGCGGGCAGCCCTCGTACAGGTCGATGGCGGCGGAGTAGTCGGGCAGGTCGGCATCGTAGACGCGGTAGCAGCTCACGCCCTCGCGCTTGGCCCACTTGCGGCGCAGACGGGCATTCTTGCGCAGGCGGTTGGCGAACTGCTCGGACTCGGGGATGAGCACGGGCAGCGGCTTGCCGTCGCCCAAGTCGAGCGTGGCGGCAGGTTCGGGCATGAGGGTGTTGGCGGCTTCGCCTTCGGCGTCCGTGGACTGTTCCTCGGCGTTTGCGCTGGTCGCAGCCTCGAATGCCGCGGCGGCGTGGTCGAGCGAGGGCCAAACCTCAAGAGCCGCCTCCTCGTTATTGGGCATGATGGCGATCGAGCGCTCGGGCTCGGCATGGAGCGCGCGGGCCATAAGACCATCGCGGGTGAGCGCGGCGACCGGCGCCGAAGCGAGCTCGGGCGCGCGGTGCAGCTCGCCGATGAGCGTCATAGCGTCGTGCATAAGCGACAGCGGCGTCTCGGTCGCATCCGCGACCACGGCGGCACCGGCGACAGCGCCCACATGGTCCAGCACGGTGGCGGACTTGGCGGCGCAAAAATCGACAAAGCGCTTGTAGCCGGCACGCTTGACCATGCGCTCAGCGGTCTTGCGGGCGGCGGGGTCAACATCCACGGCCACGATGCGTGCCTGGCGCTCGCGTGCTGCCGCCTCGCGCTCGCGTGCCTCGGCAAGCAACTGCTCCCACAGAGCGGCGTCGTGCAGCTGCCAGCCCTCAAAGCCCCAGCGCTCGCGGGCGACCCCCGGGGCGCGGTCGGTTAGGATATTCACGGCTTCCAGCAGCAGGCCGCCGCCGGCGCACGAGGCGTCGACCAGCGTGGGCAGGGCTTCGTTCTCGTAATCGTCGGCCGTTAGCTCGCGCTCGCACAGCGTGGTCCAGCCGACCTGCGAAAGCACCAGGGCGGCGTAGTCGGGGCGCAGCACGTGCGAGCCCTCGCCGGCGCGGGTCGCTGCGGGCGGCAGGCGCTTGAATAACGGATCGCCCGAAAGGTCCAGGCTGATGCTCGCGCGACGCTGACGCAGCGAAAGCAGCAGGTGAACGTCGGGGTCGGCGGCATCGACATCGGCGCGACGGCCCGTGGTCTCGGCCAGGCGGTCGCACAGCGCGTCCTTGGCGCGCAGGGCCGAGAAGCGCGTGTTGCGCAGCTGCTCGGTCACGCCGCGGGCGGTGATGGCGATGGTGGCGCCGGGGCGGACGATGCTCTCCCAGGCGATGTCGTAAACGCTATCGTACAGTTCATCGGCATCCTGCGCCTCAAAGCGCCCGAGTACCACGAACACGCGGCTCGCCAGGCGCGACCACAGACAGGCGCGGTAGCCTTCTTCGAGCTCGCCCTCAAATGTAGCGCGGCCCTTCAGCCGGCGAACATGCGAAAGCCCGAGGCGTTTAAGCTCATCGGCGAGTGCGGACTCAAAGCCCTCGGGGCAGCTTGCGTAAAATTCCATGGGTGACCTCTCTGGTTGCGTCGCTCCATTATATGATGGATGCTTCGTTTACTCTCGCCCCCGAAAGGAACCCATATGATTGATGCGTGCCCCGATTCTGCCGTGCTCTTTTTTGACGTGGACGGCACGCTGACGTCGTTCGATCCCGACAACATGACCGACAAGGACTTTTCGGCGGTTCGCCCCTCGCAGGCGGTGATCGAGGCGTTTCATCGTCTGCGCGACGCAGGGCACAAGGCGTTTATCTGCACGGGTCGTCCCTTGTGGCTGATTGCCGATGGCCTGCGTGCTTTGGAGCCTGCGGGTGTCGTTGCCATGGCGGGCGCCACGCTCGAGGTCGAGGGTCGCGTGGTGCATGAGGACTGCTTTGACGAGGACGTTATCGAGGAGCTTGCGCGCCGTATGGCAGCGGCAGGGATTGAGGCCTTTTTCGAGACCAACGTGGCTACTTTTGCCCTGGAACCCGCGGGTGTTGAGCAGTCGTCTCTGATCGGCACTTCTGTGGTGCACAGCGCCGAGGAGATGCGCGTCGACGGCAGTCTGCGCGTGGGCAAGGTGTGCATCGTCGCGAGCTACCTGGCTCGCGTAGCCAACGATGACGGCTTTATCGATCGCGAGTTTGAGCTGTGCAACACCGGTGGTCAGAATCGCGAGCTGAGCCCCAAGGGCATTGACAAGGGCGTGGGCGTGGCGCGAGCGCTGGAATACCTGGGTCGCACCGGCAACGCGCGCACCTTTGGCTTCGGCGATTCGGGTAACGACCTGGGCATGCTCGCTGCGGTCGAGACGGCCGTGGCCATGGGCAACGCCATGCCCGAGGTCAAGGCGCTCGCCGACTACGTGACCGACGATGTCGCACACGACGGCACCGTCACAGCGATGCAGCATTTCGGCCTCATCTAATGAATCCCGCGTTCTGACGTTTGCCCAAACTGCGACTCTTTGCTTTTGCATGCTCAATCGATTTATCAATCCAAACACTGAGGTGTTTATACCGTTCGCCGAGAAGATAAAAAACCGCAGCTCACGCCTTGATAAACGTAGGTAAAGTGTTTAGCAGTTTAACGCCCATGTGCAAGCGAAAGGAATCAGGCAGATGGCAATCAAGGTGTTCGCTGACGGTGCAAACCTCGAGGGCATGCTCGACATGTACGAGAACGGCAACGTTCAGGGTTTCACGACCAACCCGTCCCTTATGAAGAAGGGCGGCGTGACGGATTACCGCGCGTTTGCCAAAGAGGTCTTGACCCACATCACCGATGTGTCCGTCTCGTTTGAGGTCTTTGCCGACGACGTCGAGACCATGGAGGTCGAGGCGCGCGAGATTGCTACCTGGGCCGAGAACGTCTACGTCAAGATTCCGTGCGTGACCACCAAGGGCGAGTCTACCGCCGAGCTGGTGCGCAAGCTTTCGGTCGACGGCATCAAGGTCAACGTCACCACCATCTTTACGCCTACGCAGGTTGATGGGATGGTCGAGGCCGTCGACGCCGAGACGCCGTCCATCATCTCGCTCTTTGCCGGCCGCATCGCCGATACCGGCGTCGACCCCATTCCGTTTATGACGGAGTCGGTCAAGAAGGCCGCCGCAAAGCCCAACTGCGAGGTCCTGTGGGCGTCCACGCGCGAGCTCATCAACATTTACCAGGCCGAGGCCTGCGGTTGCCAGATCATTACGGTGCCCAACAGCATCCTGGCCAAGCGCAAGAACATTGGTCGCGACCCGTACGAGGTCTCGCTCGATACCGTGCGCGGTTTTGCCAAGGATATCGCGGCGCTCGGTTTCCATATCCTGCCGTAGCGCGAACACCGACTGTACCGTGGGCTGTTCGCCCCGGCCTTTCCTTTCCCTATCGCTCACGCGCTCCGCGAGGGTCGCGCTAGGCAAAGGAAAGGCCGGGGCTGCCGGCACGAGCTTGCCAGCAAGTTGGCGATTGGCTTCCATATCCTGCCGTGGGCAAAGGTACCCCCGCCTGCGCCGTGCAAAATTGAGAGTATTCAGCAAGGTAAAGGTCTTTATCAGTTGACCGAAGCATGGAACGGCCCCCGTTTTGGCTCTGACGACGCTAAAACGGGGGCTGTTTTTTGCTTTTTCGTCTCTGAGGGGCATCCGGAACGGTGGAATTTGCAGAATACTCGCGATTTTGCACATTGCTACAGGGGGTACCTTTGCTTTGGCGGTTTACTTGCCCTGCACCATGGTGAGCGAGATCTTCTTGCGGTCGCGATCGACCTTTTCGACCCACACCTTGACCGTGTCGCCGACGCGCACCACGTCGCTCGGGTGCTTGACAAAGCGGTTGGCCAGCTTGGAGATGTGCACGAGGCCGTCCTGGTGCACGCCCACGTCGACGAAGGCGCCAAAGTCGACGACGTTGCGCACCGTGCCCTTGAGTTCCATGCCGGGCTCCAGGTCGTCGATGGAAAGCGCCGAGCGGCTAAAGACCACCTCGGGCGCGTCATCGCGCGGGTCGCGGCCGGGCTTCTTGAGCTCGTTGACAATGTCGACGAGCGTGAGGGTGCCGCAGTTCAGATCGCCAGCCAGCGTTGAGATGCTGCCCAGACGGCGCTCGATGTCGGGTACGCCGCCGCGGCTGAGCTCGCTGGCCCCAACGCCGGCGCGCTTCAGGACGGCCGTGGCCACCTCGTAGCTCTCGGGGTGGACGCTCGTTGCGTCGAGCGGGTTCTTGCCGCCGCTGATGCGCAGGAAACCCGCGGCGTTGAGATATGCCTTGGGTCCCAGCTTGGGGACCTTCTTAAGCTGGCGGCGATCGGTAAAGGCTCCGTTTTCCTCGCGGTAGGCCACGATGTTCTTGGCCACGCTCGGCGTGATGCCCGATACGTATCCCAGCAGGCTTGCGCTCGCGGTGTTTACGTCGACGCCCACGCGGTTGACGACGTCTTCCACCACGTGGCCCAGGGTACGCGAGAGCTCGGTCTGGTCAAGGTCGTGCTGGTACTGGCCCACGCCGATGGACTGGGGCGGAATCTTAACGAGCTCTGCCAGCGGGTCCTGCAGACGGCGGCCCAGGCTCATAGCGCCACGTACGGTGACATCCAGGTCGGGATATTCCTGGCTGGCGAGCTCGGAAGCCGAGTACACCGATGCGCCGGCTTCGTTAACGATGGTGTAGCGAAGGCTGGGCGCCTGCTCGGCGATGAACTCCGAGACGACTTCCTCGGTCTCGCGGCTGGCGGTGCCGTTGCCGATGACGATGGTGTTGACGCCGTCCTTCTTGACGAGGCGAGCGAGCTCGCGCTTGGTGCCGGCGACGTCGTGGCGCGGCTTGGTGGGGTAGACCACGCCGTGGTCGAGCAGCTTGCCGGTCTCGTCCATAACGGCGACCTTGCAGCCGGTGCGGTAGCCCGGATCGAGCGCGAGCACACGGGCGTCGCGCACGGGGCGCGCCGAGAGCAGGCCCTCGAGATTCTTGGCAAAGACGTTGATGGCCTCGGTCTGGGCGCGAACGGTGAGTTTGGCGCGGGCCTCGCGTTCCAGCGAGGGAGCCATGAGGCGCTTGTAGCCGTCGGCGATGGCGGCGTCAAAGACGGGCGCGAACACGCCCTGGCGTCGGGGCCAACGGCTGCCGAGGCGCGCCGTGGCGGCAGCGCCGTCGACGTTCACGCGCACGCGGAGCTTGCCCTCGCGCTCGCCGCGGTCGATAGCCAGCACGCGGTGGTTGGGTATACGGCGCAGCGGCTCGTCAAAGTTGTAGTAGGGCTCGTAGGGGGTCTTCTCGGTGGGGTCAATGGCCTCGACGATGATATCGGCGGTGTTTTGCGTAAAGGCGCGCAGATCGGCGACGTTCTCCGGGTCCTCGGCTACCATCTCGGCCACGATGTCGGCGGCGCCGGCGAGCGCCTTTTCGGGCGTGTCGAAGCCGGCCTCCTCATTGACGTATGCTGCGGCGGCGTCGAGCGCACTGCCCTTGGCCGAGGCCTGCATGATGATCATGTTGGCGAGCGGCTCCAGGCCGGCCTCGCGGGCCTTCTGCGCGCGAGTCATGCGCTTTTTGCGGTAGGGCTTGTAGAGGTCCTCGACACGCTGGAGCTGTGTGGCCTCGCGAATCTGCTGCTCGAGTTCGGGCGTGAGCTTGCCCTGGGCGTCGATAAGCAGGATGACGTCCTCCTTACGCTGTTCAAGATTGCGCAGGTAGGACAGGCGCTCGTCGAGTGCGCGCAGGGCGACGTCGTCCATGCCGCCCGTGGCTTCCTTGCGGTAGCGCGAGATAAAGGGAATGGTGTTGCCCTCGTCGATGAGCTTGACGGCCGCCTCGATGTTGGCGGCCTTAAGATTGAGCTCGCGGGCGAGCTGGGCGATAAGATCCATGAAACTCCTTGCGTTTAAGGTGCGTTTGCAGCACAGGGCTACCAAGGATACCACCCGCCCCAAAAGACTGTTTTGGGGCCGCGCCATGAAAACGGCCTATCTACTACGTTTGAACCGTATGGGTCGACCATCCCTCGGTTTTCCGAGAATGCGCAAGCCGTCTACCTGCGCTTTTGATTTTAGGAAATTCGGCATGGTTGAGGGCGATCGGCTAAACGTAGTAGATAGGCGCGTTTCGTGGCGAACGAATCAAGCCGAGGTGCAAAATAGCCCCCCGCTCCAGAAAAATCGTCGGCAAGGTAGCAAAATGCCCCGCGGGCAGGAGGCTGCTCGCGGGGCAAAGAAGAGGGGCTTGTTGGTGACGGACCGAAGGGTTCGGCATGGGGCTTCTGCCGCGGTCGCTCTTAAGGCATTACAGCTCGACGAGCTGACCGGTCTCGGCGGCCTCCTTGATAGCGTTAAGCAGCGTGAGCGTCTTGACGTTATCGGCGGGGGTCACGACGGGCTCGACCTCGCGGCGGACAACCTTCACAAAGTGCTTGAGCTGCATCTTGTGCGGCAGTGCCGGGTCGACGGCCGGAATCTCCATCTGCAGCGGCTTGTGCCAGTTGGAGGCGCCGTCGTAGGAGAGCTGGTGCAGGCGGGGCAGCGACAGGGCGCCCTTGGTACCGCCGATAAAGTAGGCGTCGGCGTCGAAGGGACGGTACTGCGGGTCCTCGCGAGCGGTGGCCTCCCAGTTCCAGGGGCTGGCGGTGGCGTCGGAGATGGTCATGCTCGCAAGCGCGCCATCGGCAAAACGGACGTTGACCACGGCGGAGTCCTCGGTCTCAAAACCGCGGGCGGCGCTGGACTGCATGCCCTGGACAGCGACGGGCTCGCCCAGCAGGTAACGCAGCAGGTCGACGTCGTGAACCAGGTTGACCAGGATCGGGCCGGCACCCTTCTTGCGGCGCCACTCGACATCGAAGTACTCGTCATTCTTATAGATCATGTAGTGGAAGCTCGACACGGTGAGCTTGCCCAGCTTGCCGGACTCGATGATCTCCTTGGCCTTGTTGACGAAGGGGTTGTGGCGACGGTGCTGACCCACGAGCACGGGCACGCCGGCGGTCTCGGCCTCGGCAGCGAAAGCCTGGGCATCCTCCAGGTCGTTGGAGATCGGCTTTTCGACCAGCGGCACGATATTGCGCTTCACAGCCTCGCGGGCAACGCCCAGGTGCAGGTCGTTGGGCGTGGCGATAATGACGGCCTCGGGCTTGACCTCGTCCATCATCTGGGCGGGATCGGTGTAAAACGGCACGCCGGCGGCCTCTGCCGTGGCGCGGGCGCCCTCAAAGGCGTCGGCGATGGCGACGAGCTCGGCCTCGGGCTCCTCGGTGACAAAGCGGATGTGGTTGCGGCCCATGGCGCCGGCGCCGATAACGGCAATGCGGACGGGGTTGAGCTCAGACATTTCGACTCCTTAATACTGGTGACCGGTGGAATGCGACAAAGGGGCTGTCCCTTTGTCGCATCGGTAAAACTAGGCGGACTTCTTCTTGCTGTCGGAAACCATCATGTAGACGGTGAGCACGACGGCGATGGCGGCGATCACGATAGCGCCGTAGAAGGACTGCTGGTAGGCGGCGCTGCCGACCTCGGCGTGATACAGTACGGCGGTGATGGGCTGGCTGATCCAGGTGGAAGCGGCGTAGCCCAAAAACATGATGCCGTAGTTGACGCCGATGTTGCTGGTGCCAAAGGCGCCGCCGGTGAGCGGCGGGTAGATGACGAGCAGGGCGCCAAAGCTAAAGCCGAGCAGAGCGAGCGCCACAAAGAACATGGCCTGCGTAAAGCTCATCGACATGATGACGAGTGCGACGATGGTGACGACAAGGCTGATGAGCAGCGACTTATAGGCGCCGAGCTTGTCGATGATCTGGCCAAAGGACAGGCGGCCGACCAGGTTGGCGCAGGTGTTGACGGAGACCACCACACCGCCGAGGGCGACGGCCGCGGCGCTCGTGGGATCGGCGAAGAGCTGGACGGCGGCGATGGAGGCAACCTTGCCCACGAGCAGAGTACCGGCGGTGGCGGCAAAGGCGAAGGTGATGATGAGGACCCAGAAGCGCGGGGTCTTGACCATCTCGCCCGGGGTGAGGTCGCCGAAGGTGCCGGCGTGCGCGCCGCCCTTGGGGGCCTCGAAGCCCTCGGGCAGCCAACCGGCCTCGGGGGCCTTCAGGAACAGGGCGGAGGCGGCGATCATCACAAAGAAGATGACGCCGAGCGCCTTAAGGGCGCCAAAGATACCCAGGCTCGGGATGAGCAGCGAGGCGAGCACTGGGGACAGCACGGCGGGGCCGGCGGTCGAAGCGGCCAGGGTGATGCCGGAGGCGAGACCCTTCTTGTCGATGAACCACTTTTGGCCGGTGGTGAGCGCCGGGTTGTAGCCCAGGCCGTTGCCGATGGCGGCGACGAGCGAGAACCACAGGTAGAACTGCCACGGCTCGGTGACGGTACCGGACATGAACCAGCCCAGGCCGTAGCACACGGCGGCGGCGATCACGACGTTGCGCGGGCCGATCTTATCGGAGATGCGGCCGGCGAAGATGCCCGTCACGGCCATGATGGTCTGAAAGACCGGGAAGGCCCAGGTAAGAGCGCTGGACCACTCGGGGTAGACGGCGAGCAGGTTCTTGCTCACGACGGAATACAGCGCGATGGAGCTGATGAAGAACATGGTGACGCACGCGGCGGAAAGCACGACGGCGCGACCCTTGTTGGAGTTGGTGGAAGCCATTGGACTCTTTCTAATCGATACGGGGGAGGAACAGGCGTGTCTGCGGGTCCTCCCTGTCGGGTTGGTTTACTGGTCAGTCGGCTTGGCGACGCCGGACTCATCGGACCAGAGCTCGACACCCTTGTTCTTAAGGTAGTTGTCGGCATAGGCGCGACGGCCGCCGGGCTTGGCGGTGAGGTCGCCCATCATGTTGGAGAAGCCGCCGTCGACCTTGATGGCGTCGCCGGTGGTAAAGTCCGAGCGCTTGGACGCCAGGAACATGACGGCGTTGGCGATATCGCTGACCTCGCCGATGCGGCGCGTGGCGATCAGGCGGCTGCGGCTCTTTTCGACCTCGGGGTCGGCGTAGAAGTTGGCCGACATCGGGGTCTTGACGAAGCAGGGCTCGACGCAGTTGGAGCGCACGCCGTAGGGGCCCCACTCGGCAGCCAGCATCTTGGACATCATGTTGACGCCCGCCTTGGTGGAGCTGTACACGCCCGAGAACGTCTCGGGGGAGTGACTGGCGACGGTCGAGATGTGCACCAAGCGGCCCTGGCCGGCCTTGATCATCTCGCGACCAAAGCGCTGCGAGGTGATGAAGTAGCCGGTGAGGTTGACGTTGAGCACCTGCTCCCAGTCGCTCAGCGGCAGGTCCTCCATGGCGGCGAAGCGCAGGATGCCGGCGGTGTTGACGAGAACGTCGACGCGGCCGAAGTCGGCGATGGTGGCATCGACGGCGGCCTGAACCTCGGCCTCGTCGGTGGCGTTCATCTTGTAACCCTCGGCGTGGATGCCAAACTCGGCGGCGAGGTCGGCGGCTGCGGCCTTGACCTTCTCCTCGTCCAGGTCGAGCAGGACGACGTTGGCGCCGTTGCGGGCGAACTCGCGGCAGATCTCGGCGCCCATACCGCCGAGCGCGCCAGTCACGGCGCAGACATCGCCCTCGAGCTTAAGCCAATTGCTCATAGGAACTTCCCTTCTTGTGCCTCCCGGTGGGTCGCTCCCATTAACCGACCCACGTGGTTTTCGCTGGTTATCGTATGCTTTGCATTTGCGCAGGTGAATTGCATATTTGTTAGAATGGCGTTAACCGTAGGTTCATAGCTTGCAAGACGATGCGCCTTTAATTGAGTGTGTGACCTGCCAAAACAACCCCCTTCGGCAGTTCATTGCCATGCGTCTGGAAACAGGAGATTGACGTGTACGATCGACGACTCGAGGCCATATCGGCCGCCGCGGAGCTGGGAAGCTTCTCGCGCGCGGCGGCAAAATTGCGCGTGTCGACTCCGGCGCTCGTCAAGCAGGTGTCGGGCTTCGAGGCCGAGTTCGGCATCACGTTGTTCGAGCGCTCGCATTCGGGTGTTAAGGTGACGCCGGCAGGTGCTCTGCTGGTGGACGATGCACGTTCGATCATGCGCCAGTCCGAGGATGCGTTGCGCCGCGCCCGACGCGCGGCGGGCGATGGCGGGGCCGTGCGTCTGGGCGTGTCGATGATGTGCCCGGGGCGCCAGACGCTATCGATGTGGTCGGGCATCCATGATCTGGAACCGTCGCTACGATTTGAGATTGTGCCGGTAAGCGACCTCTATGACGAGCGCGAGACCGTCATGCGCAGCTTGGGCCGCGAGGTCGATGTGGTGCAGTCGAGTTTTTCTACCCCACGCTGGGGCGACGCCTGCCAAAAGCTTCGCATCGTTAACGTGCCGTTTTATATCGACCTGCCACGCACGAGCCCGCTTGCCCGCAAGAATCGCATTACGGTCGCCGACTTGGAGGGCATGCGCCTGCGCGTGCTCCGTCACGGCAACGACGCTATGGACAGCCTGCGCATCGACCTGTTAGCCGACGGCGGTGTGGATGTGATCGATGTGGATAGCTTTGACTTCGCGCTCTTTAACGAAGCCGAGGAAAAGGGCGATGCGGTGCTCACCTGCGGAGCGTGGTCGGGGGTGCACCCGGCCTTCGTGGGCGTGCCGTTCCTATGCGGGCGAGAGGTGCCGGTCTTTTTGCACTATCCGCTCGAGCCCACCCTCCAAGTACAAAAATTCGTCAACGCCATGGCCCAACTCCTCAAGTAGCCAAAAGAGTCCCGTCCCAAATTAGCTACCCTTTGCTACGGGTTTAGCGGTCCTCGCGTTGCGGATCGGCCGTCTCGGCTGCCTTTACGCGGTTCTTATCGACGTACATGTTCTTGTCGGCCTGGGAAAAGAGTTCGCGCATGGTAGGCGGCTCGTCAAAATCGCTGGAAAGCGCATAGCCCACCGCGTAGCTGATGGGCATATCGGGGTGGACTTCGGAATACTCGTTCACGTTCGCGCGAATCCGAGCGAGACAAGATTCCACAGCGGCTCGGTCGGCATCCCGCAGTACCGCGATAAACTCATCGCCGCCGTCGCGACCCACAAAGCACGTCTCGGACGCCACGCTTCCCAGTTGCTGTGCAAAAGAGCGGATGTATTCGTCGCCCTTCTCGTGGCCGAAGTTGTTATTGACCGTATGCAGATTGTTAAGGTCGAAGACGCACACCGCAACGGGCGCCTCCGCGGAGACAGGCTGCTCCTGCCCCAAGATCTCCTCGCACTTGTTCTTATTGGGCAGCCCCGTGGCTTCGTCGAGATAGACTTTGCTCTGCAGCTCGCGATTAAGCGCGGCAGTGCGCACCGCGCGAACAAGTTCAACCGCAAAGGTCGCCACCAAGCCCACGATGTCGATGATCACCAAGCCCTCGAGATAGTTGAGCGCCGACGCCTTCTCCTGAGAGTAGTCCTCTGCGAGTCGCGTAGCATCGTCGCAAATGCCAAAGAACTCCTCGCTCATCGAGATGATGTCGGTGTTCTCGTAGCCGACTTCGCGCACGCGGGCAATCTCGGCGCGAAGCTCGTCAAAATAGTTCGCGAGTTCGGTCATCTTTGCCTGGTACTCATCGTCATCGAGACGGACGAGATTGAGGTCGTCGCTTCCGTAGCGCAAGCCGTTAATGTATGAATCAACGGCCTTGAGCAGGTCGTCTTGTGGCTGGCCTGCGTCCTCGAGCTTCACGATGCGCTGCGTGGTGCCGCGTACCAGGCCGGCGTAGTTGACCACGCGCGCCGTGCCCTGGATATCGGAGACGAGCAGCATGACATTGATGAAGAAGAAGATGAGAACTGCCGTGAGCACCATCATGAGCAGGCGCACCGCCTGGCTGGCCTTCTTGGCGACAGAAGTATTCACAAGTTCACTCTCTCAAATGGCAAAAGCGCAGGTGGCACCCAGCGTGCTGAAATTTACGTGAGGTCAACTCTACCATATGGGCCAACAGCCTCAAACTGTAGCAGACGCTCGTCCAAATTGGCGTGACGCTTGTCTTGTTGTTCTTGACCTGGCCGCGCTATCGAACATGTTTCTGGTCTTGGATCACCATGGGAAAGCTCATCCCGTTTTGTGCGTCTAGAGTGGGATGCGGTTTCCCAAAGGTGCCGTTAGGGGAAACCACATCCCGGTTTATGCCCTTGAAATGGGATACCGTTTCCCGGAGGGGGCCCAGCGGGAAACGGCATCCCATTCTGGGCCCGAAAAGTGGGATACGGTTTCCGGCCGGCATGAAAAAAGCCTCCGCAGCTCGTGTGGCTGCGGAGGCTTTATTCGTTGCGGTGCATTGTGTTTGGGTCGTTGAGATGAGTCGATTTGCCCCGAAAGAGGAGGGCATTGACCTTAGGGCCATGCCCGACGAATGAGCGGCAAATCGGCCATCTCGGCGAGCCGAACTACTCCAGCTCAAACGCTCCGGTATAGAGCTGGTAGTAGTACCCATGCTTGGCGATCAGCTCGTCGTGGTTGCCGCGCTCGATGATACGACCGTGGTCCAGGCAGATGATCGCGTCGGAGTTGCGCACGGTGGACAAGCGGTGCGCGATGACAAACGTCGTGCGGCCTTCCATGAGCTTGTCCATGCCCGCCTGCACGATGGCCTCGGTGCGGGTATCGATGCTCGACGTGGCCTCGTCCAGAATCATCGCCGGCGGATCGGCGACGGCGGCGCGTGCGATCGAGATCAGCTGGCGCTGGCCCTGCGACAGCTGTGCGCCGTTGCCGGTGAGCATGGTGTCGTAGCCGTCGGGCAGGCGGGTGATAAAGTCGTCGGCGCCCGCGAGTTTGGCCGCCGCGATGCACTCCTCGTCGGTAGCGTCCAGGTTGCCGTAGCGGATGTTATCCATCACGGTGCCGGTGAACAGGTTCACGTCCTGCAGCACCACGCCCAGCGAGCGGCGCAGGTCTGCCTTGCGGATCTTGTTGACGTTGATGCCGTCGTAGCGGATCTTGCCGTCGGCGATGTCGTAGAAGCGGTTGATGAGGTTGGTGATGGTCGTCTTACCGGCACCGGTGGCGCCGACAAACGCGACCTTCTGGCCCGGCTTGGCAAACACGGACACGCCGTGCAACACCTCGTGGTCGGGCGTGTAGCCAAAGTCGACGTTGTCCATGACCAGGTCGCCGCGCAGCGGTACGTACTCGATCTCGCCGGTTGCGCGGTGCGGATGCTTCCACGCCCACATGCCGGTGTGGTGGTCGGCCTCCTCGAGCTGCCAGGTATCGGGGTTCACCTGAGCGTTGACAAGCGTCACGTAGCCCTCGTCGGCCTCGGGCTCCTCGTCGATGAGCTCAAAGATACGGTCGGCGCCGGCGAGGCCCATGACCACGGCGTTGATCTGCTGCGAGATCTGGCCGATCTGTCCGCAGAACTGCTTGGTCATGTTGAGGAACGGCACCACGACGGCGATGGACAGTGCCATGCCCGAGATGCTCAGGTTGGGCACGCCCAGCGCCAGGAAAATGCCGCCGGCCAGTGCGACCAGCACGTAGAGCAGGTTTCCCAGGTTCATAAGGATGGGCATGAGGATGTTGGCGTACATGTTGGCCTTCTGCGAGACCTCGAAGAGCTTTTCGTTGCGCTCGTCAAAATCGGCCTCGGCGGCAGACTCGTGGCAGAATGCCTTGACGACCTTCTGGCCGTTCATGACTTCCTCGATATGGCCCTCGACAACGCCGAGCTCGGTCTGCTGCGCAATAAAGAAGCGCGCGGAGTTGGAGCCGAGCAGCTTGGTCATAAAGGTCATAAAGGCGACGCCTGCCACAATGACCAGGCACATCCAAACGCTGTAGTACAGCATGATAAAGAACACCGTGACGATGACGATGGTCGTCATGAGCAGGTTGGGCAGCGACTGGCTGATCATCTGGCGCAGCGTGTCGATGTCGTTGGTGTAGTGGCTCATGATGTCGCCGCGCTGGTGCGTGTCGAAGTAGCGGATCGGCAGGTCCTGCATGCGGTTGAACATCTTCTCGCGCAGCTTCTCGAGCGAGCCCTGCGTGACGATGGCCATGGCGCGGTTCCAGAACAGCGAGGACAGGATGCCGACGCCGTAGATGCAGGCGAGGGTGGTCACGAGCTGTGCGATCTTGGGCTGTGCAGCTTCCCAATCGCCCGACTGCCACGATTCGCTAATAATCTGCAGGGCGCTCTGAAGGAAGGTCGCGCCGATGGAGTTGATGATGGCGCAGAGCACCACGCCGACGACGACGAGGGGCAAAAGCACGGGGTAGAAGCCAAAGAGCGTCTTGATGAGGCGCGACATGGTGCCACCCTTGCGGTTGAGCGCGCGCTCGGCGGTCGTTGCCTTACTCATGTGCCTCGCCTCCTTCCTGGGTCTGAGCTTGTGTTGCGGATGCCTCGGTGTCGGCTTCGACGGCCTCTTCGCCCTCGGCAGACATCTTGTTCTGCGAGGTGAAGGTCTCGCGGTAGATCTCGCTCGTCTTGAGCAGCTCGTCGTGGTTACCGATCTGCGCGATACGGCCGCCCTCCATGACGATGATGCGGTCTGCGTCCTGCACGGAGCTAATGCGCTGGGCGATGATGAGCTTGGTCGTGTTGGGCAGATAGCTTGCCAGCCCTGCGCGAATCTTGGCGTCGGTCTTGGTGTCGACGGCGCTGGTGGAGTCGTCCAGGATCAAGATCTTGGGGCGACGCAGCAGGGCGCGCGCAATGCACAGGCGCTGCTTCTGACCGCCCGAGACATTGGAGCCGCCCTGTTCGATCCAGGTGTCATAGCCCTTGGGGAAGCCGTCGACAAACTCGTCGGCGCAGGCCAGATGTGCCGCCTCGCGGACCTCCTCGTCGGTGGCGTTCGGGTCGCCCCAGCGCAGATTCTCGGCGATGGTGCCGCTAAACAGCACGTTTTTCTGTAGCACCATGGCCACTTGGTGGCGCAAGGCGTCCAAGTCGTAGTCGCGTACATCCACGCCGCCCACGCGCACGGTGCCCTCGGTGGCGTCGTACAGGCGGGCGATGAGGTTTACAAGCGTTGACTTGGCCGAGCCGGTGCCGCCGATGATGCCGATGGTCTCGCCGCTCTTAATGTGCAGGTCGATATCGTCGAGCGCCTGGCGCTTCGCATGCGCGGAATACTTAAAGCTCACGTGGTCAAAGTCGATGGAACCGTCGGCAACCTCGAGCACGGGCTCGGCGGGATCGGCGATCGTGGGCTCGGCGGCTAGCACCTCGGTGATGCGGTGCGCCGATTCGTCGGCCATGGTCACCATGACAAAGATCATCGACAGCTGCATCAGGCTCATAAGGATCTGGAAGCCATAGGTAAAGATCGAGGAGAGCTGGCCCACGTCGAACAGGGTGCCCTGGCTCGTGATGATGAGCTTGGAGCCCAGGTAGATGATGACGACGAACGCGCCGTTGACGCAGATGTTCATCATGGGGTTGTTAAAGGCCAGCAGCTTCTCGGCGCGGGTGAAGTCCATTTGGACGTCGCGTGCGGCGGTCGCGAACTTCTCCTTCTCAAAGTCTTCGCGCACATAGCTCTTGACCACGCGCATGCCGGTGACGTTTTCCTCGACGGACTCGTTAAGGGCGTCGTACTTGTGGAACACGCGCGAGAAGATGGGACGCACCTTAAAGATGATAAAGAACAGCCCAAAGCCCAGCAGCGGAATGATGACCAGGTAGACCATGGCGACGCTGCCGCCCATGATAAATGCCATGGTAAAGGCGAAGATCAATACCAGCGGCGCGCGCACGGCGATACGGATGATCATCATAAAGGCCTGCTGCACGTTGTTGATATCGGTGGTCAGGCGCGTGACGAGCGAGGAGCTCGAGAACTCATCGATGTTGGCAAAGCTGAACGTCTGGATCTTGTAGAACAGGTCGTGACGCAGGTTCTTGGCGAAGCCGCAACTCGCATGGCTGCAGGTGACGCCGGCAGCGGCGCCAAAAGCAAGCGACGTCAGCGCGATGAGCACCAAAAAGCCCGCGGTGGGAAGCATCTCGGCTACGGTGGTGCCATCTTTGATGGCGTCGATCAGGTTGGCGGTGATAAATGGAATCAGCATCTCGCAGAGCACCTCGCCAAGCACGAGCAATGGCGTGGCAACGGTGACTTTCATATAGTCGCGGATGCTGCCCATGAGGGTTTTAATCATCCAGTTCCTCCCAGGTTACACGGATTTTATCGAGCATTTCGGCGAGGTCCTCGCGCTCGTCGTGGGTGAGTGCGCTAAAGGCCCGTTCTCTAAAGCGGATGCGGGCTGCCTGGTCGATGCGGGCGTTTTCCCGGCCGGTTTCGGTCAGGCGAATGGTGAGCTGCCGTCGATCCTTGGGGTTACGGCTGCGCTCGATGAGGCCGTTGAGCTCGAGCTTGGACAGGATCTCGGAAAGCGACCCCGGCTTGAGGTCAAAGTGCATGCCGAGTTCCTGCTGCGACATCTCGCCGCCGGGTTGCTTGGCCAGCAGGCAGATGATGGGCGCCTTGCCGGACACGCCTCCGCCATGAAAATGCATGTAATGGCCGCAAAACCCAAGCCCATTGAGGATTCGCTTGGCAAGCTTGTCTTCTGAGCTAACCGCTTCGGGTGCATCCGCCGGCTGTGACGGGTCGCCGCCGGGCTCGTGCGAACAAAGGTTAAGAGGTTCATCGCACATGAATTAGTGTTGCTCCTTTCTTTAGTTAGGTAGTGGAATTGTTTTGTGCCTAACCAATCTAGGAGCATGAGAAATGAATGTCAAGGTACCAAACTTATTAAGTTACGGCGTTTTGCCAAACGCCGTAACCGCTCGACGCTGCAAATGTTCCTAAGCGGCAATCTGGCGTTCAATCGTCGGGCATGGCCACAAGGCCTATGCCCTCCTCTTTCACGCCACCTTGCTCGCTTAGGAACGCTTTCGCTGTCCGTCCTCAATCTGCAGCGCTGCCTGGGTTGGCATTTGAGTGATCCGTGGGGGACGGAGGATAACGGATCATTTTGGGCTGCGGTGACACCCTTCCGAAGCTGCTTTGCCCAAAACTATGCCGGATTACTACGATGAATTCGAAATCTCAGACCTCGGCATTGTTTTTCGGAAAATCACAAGCTGTCTACCTGCGGTTTTGCTGGAGTGCAATTTGTTGTGGTTGGAGACTGGCGGTTTATCGTAGTAATCCGGCATAGTTTTGGAATGGTAGTAAATAGGTGGCAGCTACTGTGCCGCTACTGCCGTGATTTGCCTCCCATTTCCGAAACCTTTCCGCAACAATGCGCTCTTCGCGACCCTAGTGACTGCTCACGACGCCTCCTGCGCTACACTTAGTCGCACTGTGGCGCTGCTGCGCCGTGCCCGAACCAAGGGAGACCCTCATGAAGAACACTCAGCTGCTGCTGATCAACGATATGTGCGGCTACGGCAAGGTCGCGCTTTCCGCCATGCTGCCGGTGCTGTCGCACATGGGCTACCGTATCCATAACCTGCCGACGGCGCTTGTGTCCGATACGCTCAACTATCCCAAGTTCTACATCCACGACACCACCGAGTACGTGCGTCAAAGCCTCGCTATCTGGGAGGAGCTCGGCTTTGAGTTCGACGCCATCTCGACCGGCTTTATCGTGACCGAGGAAGAGACGCGCATCATCTCGGACTTTTGCCACCGCCGTGCGCAAAAGGGCACCAAGGTGTTCGTCGACCCCATCATGGGCGACAACGGCAAGCTCTATGCGGGCGTGCCCGAGTCCACGATTGGCCTTATGCGGCATCTGCTGGAGTGCGCAGACTACGCGGTGCCCAACTATACCGAGGCATGCCTGCTCACCGATACGCCTATCGCCGAGCAAATCACGCCCGACGAGGCCCGCGCCCTTGTGGACGCCGTGCGCGAGCTGGGTGCCAAGTCGGTGGTCATTACGAGCGCTGTAGTCAATGGCACGAACGCGGTTATCGGTTACGACCATGTGGCGGGGGAGTACTTTACGATTCCCTTTGAGCTCATTCCGGTCTATTTCCCGGGCACGGGCGACACGTTCTCGGCGGTGCTCGTCGGCCGCGTTATGGCCGGTTGGAGCCTTCAGCGCGCGACGAGCGATGCCATGCGCGTGGTAGCGGAGCTTATCGAGCGCAATGCCGACCAAGAGGACAAGTCGGCCGGCCTTCCCATCGAGGCCTGCCTGGATGTGATCGACCATGAGTAACGCTGGCGAGAACGGCGCCAGGCCTGTGGGCGGGGGCAAGCCGCTCGGCGCGCCGCGTGGAAAGCGTCCACGTATCCGCGTGAGTTGCGTGGACCAGTTGGGCACATGCCGCTGCCATCACGGGCACAAGCCGGGCGACGTTTTTGACTTCGACCGAGATCGCGGCAAGATGTGCGCCATGGCCTGCCATGTGGGCTTTCCCTATATCGATATCTTGCGCTATGGCGGAACCGTGCCCGGCAACGAGCCTGGTACGGCAAAGTTCTGCTGTCCCGAGGTCGATACGCTGAACGTCTGGCTTGCCGAGATCGTCGACGAGTAGTCGAGCGCAATGTGACAAAGGGGCAGTCCCTTTGTCACATTCGCCGGTGGTGTTCCTTCTATTGTGCTTGTAATCTCAAATCTCTGCATTTCATCCGATTTTAGGTTCTAAAAACTCTGCATTTCATCGATAATCAAGCGTATAAAACTTTGCATTTCATTTGATGACACTGAGGGGAGAGCCTATGCTGCGCAGGAAAATAGCGGCAGAGCTGGAGCGTTGGCTGAAGTCTTCCGAGCAAAAGGCCTTGTTCATTACGGGTTCTCGCCAGATCGGCAAAAGCTATTCGATTCGCGCATTTGGCAAAGCCAACCATGCAACCTACATCGAGCTTAACCTCATGGAAAATCGCCAGGCAAAAGATGCTCTTCTCGAGGCGCGGGATGCCGATGATTTCATCAGCAGGGTGACGCTTCTTTCGGGAAAGTCGATTGCACCAGGCAAAACGCTCGTGTTTATCGATGAGGTCCAAGGGGCCCCCGACATCATGACGATGGCAAAGTTCCTTGTTGAGGACGGGAGGTGCCGCTGGGCGTTTTCGGGGTCAATGCTCGGGACCCAGTTCAAGGGCGTCAGGTCCTATCCCGTGGGGTATGTCCACGAGCTTAGGATGTTCCCGCTCGATTTTGAGGAGTTTTGCTGGGCAACCGGGGTGAGCGAGGGGGCTCGCCAAACGATACGCGACGCGTGCATCAACGAGAAGCCCATTCCTGGTTACATTCATGACGCGATGATGGCAAACTTCAGGACCTATACCGTTGTCGGCGGAATGCCAGAGGTCGTGCAGCGTTTCCTTGACACGCGGGGCGACCTTGCCTCTGTTCGTCAGCTGCAGTCAGAGCTCAACGAACAGTACCGACGGGATATCTCCAAGTATGCAAGCGGGCGAGCCCTTCAGGTGCAGAGCATCTACGATCAGCTCCCTATTATGCTCGAGGGCGAAAACAAGCGCTTCGTGCTCAATTCCATTGACCCCAAGGCTCACTACGAGAAGTATCAGCGAGATTTTGTATGGCTTGTCGATGCCGGCGTTGCCCTCAAAGCCGATATCGTAACCGAGCCAAAATCGCCCCTGCTCAAGACGGCACGGCCATCGCAGTTCAAGCTATATCAATCGGATACGGGCATGTTGATGGCGCGCTACCCCGTTGGAGTCGCCCAAGCGGCGTATCTTGATAGCAAGGAGCCCAATCTGGGCGGCATTTACGAAAACGTGGTGGCCCAGCAGCTGGCTGCCCAAAATCGCCAGCTTTACTACTATCAGACAAAAAAGCGCGGTGAAGTGGACTTTGTGGTCGATGGGCCGGATGGGACGGCTGTTCCGATCGAGGTTAAATCGGGCTCCTATTACCACGCGCACGCTGCGCTCGGTCATGTGCTTGATACGGTTGAATATGGCGTAAGGCTCGGGATTGTTTTCTCGAGAGGCAACGTTGAGCGCAACGGAGCGGTTCTCTATTTGCCGCTATATGCGACCTGGGCCCTTTCGGATGTTTTGGGCGACTCCTGTGCCGAGGGGATAAAGCTGGAGGTCAAGCCGGTCTAGGGCCAGTCCCGGATGTGACAAAGGGACAGTCCCTTTGTCACATTCATGAGTGTGGATTTTCTCCCACGCTCGTTTTATGCCGATGGCGTGGCCCGTGTGCCCGCGCCGCCCGAGCGCCTACAGCTGCTCGAGCATAGCGGTGCAACCGGCGAGTACATCGCGGTAGGTGGCGTCGAAATTGCCGGTGTACCAGGGGTCGGCTACGTCGCCGGGGCGATCGGTCCAATCGAGCAAGCGCGTAACCTTGCCGTCGGGGTCGTCGCCAAAGATGCGACGCAGGCCACGCGCGTTCTCAGCATCCATGTAGACAATGTGATCCCAGTTGCCATACTCCGCGCGACGCACCTGGCGGGCACGGTGCGCAACGACAGGAATCCCGACTTCACGCAGCTTGGCAACGGTGCCACGATGCGGCGGGTTGCCGATCTCCTCGGTCGACGTTGCAGCGGAATCAATGGCAAACTCCGCCTCGCGTCCAGCGCGGCGCACCAGCTCGGTAAACACGGACTCAGCCATCGTCGAGCGGCAGATATTTCCATAGCAGATAAAAAGAATGCGTTGCATGAGCGGCTTCCTTTCTAGGCGGTCGCGCAGGGCTTACAGACTGCTCTTGAGGCAGTTTGCTCCAATAAAGCCCGCTGCGTACAAGGGGAGGTGGCGCAGCTCGCGCCCGTCATCGGTTTCGCTGCGGGAAAAATTGTTCTCGGACAAAATGTAGGCATATGGCGATCGGGCTTTGTCCATAAACGACCCGAGGGTTCTCGCGCGCACGTTACGTGCGGACTTTACTTCGACGGGCACAATTTCCATACGGTCGGTCTGAAGTAAAAAATCGAGCTCGCCGGTCGTCTTCCAAGACGACGGCGGCACCCAGTAATACGTCTGCAAGCTATTGCCCGAAAATGCTTGCATGACCGAGTTTTCCGCCAGGGCGCCTCGGAAGTCGGAAGATAGCGCTATGGCGGAATCCTCTTTGAGGTCGAGCCAGAGCCGCGGGTTGATGCCGAGTTTGTAGAACATGAGGCCGGTATCGAGAAGATAGACCTTAAAGAAACTTCCATCTTCGTCGTCGAAGGGAACGAGGGGAGGCTCGATGCCTTCGGTCAGGTTGTTGACCGATATGATGCCGGCGCCTTCGAGCCAGTCGAGCGGCTCGATAAGCTTGGCGCGACGGCCTCCGCGTTCGACCTCGGAGTACTTGAATTTTTTTGTGGACGATCTCAGCAGCTGGGACGGAATGGAGCGCCAGACCTTGCGCGCCGCCACGCCGCTGATCCCGTTTTCGGGGTCGGTCATATCGGCGGTATAGGTCTCGTCGATTTCGCGCTGCTCGACGCGCGCATCCTCGATGGATAACGTCTTGCGATATGCGTTGACGGCGGCGGGCATGCCGCCCACGATCTGGTATCGATGAAACAGGCTGAGCGCGGCTTGGTGCGCGGCGTAGGTCTCGAGCGTGCCGGCGTGGGTACGAATGGCATTGGCCATCTGCTCCTCGTCGAGCGCCCAGAGAAACTCCTCGAACGACATAGGATGCATGGTCTCTTGACGAACGCCGCTGGGAAAAGGCAACTTGCGCTTGCGCGTGGCGACGCCGAGCTGACTGCCGGTCGCGCATATGCGCCAGCCCGAACCCGAAAAAAAGCGAAGCGAGTTGAGCGCCCGTTCGCAGAGCTGCACCTCGTCAAACAGGATGAAGGCGGTTTCTTTGCGAATGGGGGTGCGTTTATAGTCTGAGATTCGCGCCACGATGGCGTCAACGTCGTCGGTAGGACAGCCGAACAGCGGAGCGATCAGCTCAAGATCGGTCTGAAAGTCGAGTTTGACAAACGCATCGCCGGCGATTCGTCTGCCGATTTCCTCGGCAACGTACGTTTTGCCTACGCGTCGCGCACCACGGATGAGGAGGGGGCGCGACGCGTCCTTTGTCGCCCATGATTCGATAACGGATTCGATTGATCTGCGCATGGGGCCGCCTTTCCAATTTCGTGTACATCAGATACATAGTTTAGTACGATTTCATGTACTTGGAATACACGAAATAGTAGAAAAGTGTGTATCTGAAGTACACGAAATTGCACTGCTGGAGCTTGCAGGCGGATAAACACTACTCGTATGGGACGGTTTTCACCGGTTGCTCGCCACCTTGGGCTATGTTCGCCCCTATGCCTGCATCCGGGGCTATGCTGATTGACGACGGCGCTCCCAGCGAGCCAACTTAATCGTCACCAGCGTAAGCATCCAGGCCACAAGCGAGAACGCGGCACCCACTGCGCCTACATATGCAATGCCAACGCTGCTTACCACGGCGCCGCCCACTGCGGTGCCAAACGAGATGCCGACGTTAAACGCCATGGGCTCAACCGAACTTGCGAGTACCATCGACTTGGGATGGCGGCTGCGTGCCACGTCCATAAAGTGCGTGATGCACGACACCGAGAACAGGTACATGAGCAGCGCCAGGCTAAAGACAATGACCAGCGCGAGCGGCATGGTGCCGCCCACAGCAAACAGTCCGAGTAACGCTGCGGCCTGCAGCACAAACGTCACGAGTAGCGCCTTCATGCCAAAGCGCGCATCGATCCATCCGCCCAGGATGTTCGAGATCAGGCAGAACACGCCGTAGGCCATGAGCGTGGTACTGGCTTCGACCGTGCCCATGCCCAGCACCTGCTCAAGATAAGGCGTCACGTAGCCATAGAAAACGTAGACCGACCCCACGCCAAACAAAAAGATGAGCATGCCGGTGACGATGCTCGGTTCGCGTAGCAGACCCGCCTGCTCGCGAAAAGTGGCGGGCTCGTCGGTTTGCCCAGCGCGCGGCATAAACGCCACGAGCGCTCCGCAGATCAAAACGGCAAAGGTCAGCGTGCCGTACATGGCCACGTGCCAGTCGAGCGTGTCGGCCACAAATTTGCCAATCGAGGTCACAAAGACCATTGCCACGGAAAACGCACCATATACCACCGAGATGGCAAGCGAAGTTTGCTGCGGGGATAGCAGCTCGGGGATGTACGTCACGCCCACGGCGAGCAGCGCACCCGAGACGGAGCCCAGGACAATACGCGAGATAAACAGCACCTGGAAGTTGGGCGCCAACGCCATGACCAGGTTGCCGAGCACAAAGACGATGCTGTAGCACACGAGCAGCTGGTAGCGGCGAAAACGCCCCGTGCTGAGCGCGAGCACCGGCGTCGAGATAGCGTAGATCAGTGCGAACACGCTAATAAGTTGGCCTGCGGTGGCAAGCGATACGCCGAGTTCCGTCGCCAAGTCACTTTCGATGCCGATGACCACGAACTCGGAGCAGCCGAGCGAAAAGCCTAACAACACGAGCAGCGCCAGGCAGAGCTTGGTGCGCGCGGGGGAGAGCGCGGCGGCGGTTGACTTACTTTTTGGCGTGGTTGCGGCGGTCAAGGTTGTCACTCCAATGTCGCATGAATAAGCGGGATTCAATCCCTGCAACTCTAACAGAATGTGACAAAGGGACAGTCTCTTTGTCACATTCGCGGCGTGGCTGCCGCCCAAACCGTCACAACATTCGGCGAAAATCTCAAAAACGAGGAAAAGTGTCGAATGTTGTGACGGTTTTCGTGTCCGGCGCGGGTGAGCTTCGGTGCCGTCTGGGGGTATAAGACTAGCAAGTGTTTATTTGCGAGGCCTAAGGGGCGCCCCGTATGGATATCGATAACTTTGAATGGTGGTATAGCGAGGGTGAGGCTCCGGACGAGGAGTGGGACGAGCCCACGCCGCGTGACGTGTCGAGCGACGAGGACGAGACCGGCAACGACGTCGCCGCCGACTCGGACGCCGCCCTCGACCCCGTCGAGCCTCTGACCTTCGAACAAGCTTGGGCCCAGGCCGAGGCAGACGAGGCCAAGGCTGACGCTACGGCCACACTGGGTGAGCCAGCCGACATGTCGATCTCGCCGGCAAAGACCCCGCAGCCGCGTCACACCATCGATCCCGACAGCACGGCATCCTTCAGTATTCTCGACGTGCCCTCGCAGGGCGCTCAGGCGCCCGCGCCCACACGTCGCCCCAATCTGTCTCGCGAGGAAGATGCAGGACGTCGCTCTCCGCTTGGCCCCATCCTTATCGCCTTCATGGCCGGCGTTATCGCATGCTCGGTGATTGGAAACGTCTGGAGCCATGTTGAACAACAGCGAAAAGACGCCGCCAAGGTCGAGATGTCTATCGAGCAATCGCTCGGCCGCACGCGCTCGGTACATGTGTCGGTCGAGGTCAAGGACGGCGCGACGTGGGACACCGCGCGCGGCGACAGCCAAATGCTCATCCACATCGCGGGCCGCACGCTCAAAGGGCAGGCGATTGACGAGTATCAATATGTCAACTCCGCTGGCGACGGCATCGAACTCAAGCCCGGCGACTACGAGCTCACGGTTGACGAGCCGCCCGTCGCCACCGATGGCACGCGCTTCCGCGCCTCAAAGCGCATGGTTCCCGTGAGCTTTAACTCGCAGGCGCCCGACACGGTCGACACCACACCGCAGGGCGGGTTCGACCTTTACGTGGATACCCAGTAGGTGCTCGCCGCTCATTCCGCTATGACTACTCAATAATCGCCTGCCGTCCCGTCCCGCCGCCAAGAGTGGGACAATAGCCCTCGACACTATTGTTTACTTTTGGAGGAAGTAGCATGTCTACCGCCACTACCATCAAGCGCGGCGGCCTCACCGCGGCCATCGATTCCATGGGCGCCCAGCTCACGAGCCTTGCCCTCAACGGCAACGAGTATCTGTGGCAGGGAGACCCGACCTTTTGGGGCAAGCACGCGCCTATCCTGTTCCCCATCGTGGGATCGCTGCGCAACAACACGGCGACGTCTGCGGCCGGCACCTGCGAGATGGCGCGCCACGGCATCGCGCGCATTGTCGAGCACAAGATCGTCGAGGTGTCGGAGGACGGTTCGTCCGTTACCTACGAGCTCACCGACACGCCCGAGTCGCTCAAGGCCTTCCCGTTCCACTTTAAGCTCAACATGACCTATGCCCTGACCGGCGACGCCACCCTCACGCAGACCTTTGCCGTCACCAACACCGGCGACGTGGACCTGCCGTTCTCGGTGGGCGGCCACCCTGCATTTAACGTGCCTGCCCCCGGTGCCGAGGACGAGACGTTCGAGGATTACGAGCTGGCGTTTACCGAGGCTTGGACTAACGAGGCCCCCATCATCACGCCCGATGGCCTTATGACGTTCGAGGGTAGCTACAAGGCCCCCGATAACTCGGACGTGCTGCCCATCACGCACCGCAGCTTCGATAACGACGCCATCATGTTCACCGATACCCCGGGCTCCACCCTCACGCTGCGCGGCCGCAAGTCGGGCCACGGCGTCAAGATCGACTTTGAGGGCTTTAAGTACATCGGCGTGTGGTCTGCCGCCAACGACGCTCCGTTTGTGGCGCTCGAGCCCTGGACCGGTCACACCACCATGGACACCGAGGACGACGTCTTTGAGCATAAGGTCAACACTATCACCTTGGCTCCCGGCGAGACGGACAAGCGCAGCTTTAGCGTTACCTTGCTTTAGAGGTTCCGCCGCTCGGTCGATGCTGCGCGCCGTCCAGAGCGATAATTTGTCATTCAAAAGGCAAGGCATAGACCTTCTGGTCATGCCTTGCCTTTTTCATGCCACTTGTTCGCTCTGGACGTCGCTCGCCGGCATTGCCAAAACATCGACGTTCCCAACGACTACCGTGTGTCTATTAATTTTTCGAGCTTGTGCTGCGCTGCTGGTCGCTGGCGTATATCCTGTTAAGTCGTCAGCATACGATTCAACAGGGAAGGCAGATTATGCATTCTCCCCATCACCACCACGCGCATCCACAGCCGGTATGCAGCCGTCGCATCTTTTTGGGTAGCGCTCTCGCTGCGAGCGCTACCGTCGTCGCCGGCGCGCTCGCCGGCTGCCAGCGCCCGTCCACGCTCAAGGTGGTTCAGCCCACGACGGGCGGCGGTCGCGACGACCTGTCCGATTCCGTTATCGGCAAGGACAAGATCCGCATCGGTATGGAGGCGGCCTACGCCCCGTACAACTGGCAGGTCTCCGAGGCCAGCGAGTACACCATCCCCATCGACAACGTGCAGGGCGCCTATGCCGATGGCTACGACGTGCAGATCGCCAAGATCGTCTGCAAGGCCCTCGGCGGCGAGCCCGTTGCCGTCAAACAGAGCTTCTCGGGTCTCATCGATTCGCTCAACAACGGCCAGATCGACCTCATCATCGCCGGCATGAGTGCCACGCCCGAGCGCGAGGAGTCCGTCGGCTTTTCCGATCCGTACTTTATCGGCTGCTTTGGCCTGTTCGTAAAAGAGGGCTCGCCGTACCAGAACGCCACCAAGCTCAGCGATTTCAATGGTGCCACGGTGCTCGGCCAAAAGGACACCATGCTCGATACCGTCATCGACGAGATCCCGGGCGTTGTCCACAAGAACCCGGTTGATTCGGTCCCCACGGTGTTTTCGAACCTGCTGCAGGGCACCTGCGACGCCGTGACCTACAACACCGAGAACGAGAAGGGATATATGGCCCAAAACCCGGGTATTGTGCCGATTCAATTTGCCGAGGGGGAGGGTTTCAAGCAGGAGGTCACGGCAAACGTCGGCTGCCGCAAGGGCTCGGACAAGCTGCTTAAACTCATCGACAAGACACTCAAGGGCATTAGCCAAGAGGAACGCGACCAAATGTGGAACGCGTGCCTCGATCGTCAGCCGGCATAGGGAGGCAGCATGAAAACCATCAATCGTCTGGCCTCCTTTATCAAGGCCGACCACCGTTATGTATACCTGGGCACGAGCGTCATCGCGGCGCTCGGCCTGGCGTTTAGCCAGCGCAATCCCACACCGCTGAGCTTCTTGGCGCCTACGGGCGTGTTCCAAGACTGCCTCTGGGCAATCCTTTGGGCCTGGCTCGTCGTGTCGGCGGCGGCGCTGGTCACCAAACTCATGCACTGGAATGACTATCGCGAAAAGTCGTCGTTCGCATCCGAGCGTTTCCGTCGTGGCGCACGCCTAGGCAGCTACGTCGTGGTCGCCATCGCGGCGGTCTTTTTCGTGGACCGTTGCGTCATGTCGTTTATCGACCTGGTGCAGGTGAGCATTGTCTCGGATTCCAACCCCAGCGACTTTTTGTCGAGCCTGGTCTACATGACCTACAAGAGCGGTGACTTCTTCATCCGCGGCATCGAGATCACCATCGCGCTTGCCACCTTCGGCACTGTCATCGCATTCTTCCTGGCACTGCTCTTTGTGTTCCTGCGTATTCAGACGTTCGACCGCGTGGACAACGACCTGGTGCGCTTCTTTAAGAGTATCGGCCGCGGCTTTGCGACCGTCTACTCCACCATCGTGCGCGGCACGCCCATGATGGTCCAGGGTCTGCTCATCTATTACGCGGGCTTCACCGTTTTGCGTGGCATGGGCTTCGAGACCGCCCAGGCCAACCAGATCTGGAGCACCTTTACCGCTGGCCTCGTCACCATCTCGCTCAACTCCACCGCCTACATGATGGAGGTCCTGCGCGGCGGCATCGAGTCCATCGATCCCGGCCAGGCCGAGGCAGCACGCTCGCTGGGCCTGTCGCAGTGGCAGGCTATGCGCAAGGTCGTGTTCCCCCAGGGCATTAAAAACGCGATTCCGGCGCTCACCAACGAGCTCATCATCAACATCAAGGATTCGTCGGTGCTTTCGGTCATCGGCGTGTTTGACCTCATGTACGCCACCACCACCGTCGCCGGCGTGTACTACCGCCAGATGGAGGTCTACTGCGTGGCGCTCGTGGTCTACCTGATCCTGACGCTCGTGGCGAGCCGCCTGCTCGAGGCCTTTGGCAAAAAGCTCGGCGCCGAGGCCCCGGCCACGCTGCCCAGCTCCAACTAGGCTCAAGACGAGGAGAATCATCATGGCAGATACCGCCACTACCGGCGCTGCGGCCGCCGCGCAAAACCAAGAGCCGCTCATCCGCGTCGAGGGCCTGCGCAAGAGCTTCGGCTCGCTCGAGGTACTCAAGGGCATCGACCTCGCTGTCAATCCCGGCGAGGTCGTCACCATCATCGGCGCCTCGGGCTCGGGCAAGTCGACCTTCTTGCGCTGCCTCAACCTGCTCGAGACCCCGGACGCGGGCCATATCTGGTTCCACGGCCAGGACCTCACGGCCGAGCGCTGCAACATCAATAAACTCCGCGAGGACATCGGCATGGTGTTCCAGGGCTTTAACCTGTTCAACAACATGGATGTGCTCGACAACTGTACCCTCGCGCCCGTCACGCTCAAAAAGATGAGCAAGGCCGAGGCCGAAAAGGTCGCGCTAGAGCATCTGGCAAGCGTGGGACTCGAAAAGTTCGCACACGCCGCCGTGGGTCGCCTGTCCGGCGGCCAAAAGCAGCGCGTGGCCATCGCCCGCGCCTTGTGCATGAACCCGCAAATCATGCTGTTCGACGAGCCGACCTCTGCGCTCGACCCCGAGATCGTGGGCGAGGTGCTCGAGGTCATGCGCAAGCTCGCCGCCGACGGCATGACCATGGTCGTCGTCACGCACGAGATGGCTTTTGCCCGCACGGTGTCCGACCGCGTGGTCTTTATGGACAAGGGCGTGGTGCTCGAGGACGCCGCGCCGGCTGAGCTCTTTGGCAATCCTAAGCACCAGCGCACCCGCGAGTTCCTCTCGCGTTATCTCAACGACAAATAATGCAAGCGAACGTGGCAAAGGGACCGCCTCTTTGCCACGTTATTTTTGGAGGAAGGCATGGCCGAGGTTTGGCGCTTCTTTGCGCACGAGGATGATTTTGCCGATATCGATGAGGTCGGCGCGTGCGAGCGCCTGGGCCGCGTGCTGTCGTTTCCGACGATTTCGAGCATGGATGCCCAGACGGTGGACTGGCAGGCGTTTGACGACCTGCGCGCCTATATGCAGCAGGGCTGGCCGCGCGTGTTTGCGACGGGCGAGGTCGAGCTCATCGACCATTCGCTGCTCGTGACGCTTGCCGGCACCGACCCCGCCCTCAAGCCGGTCATGCTCATGGGCCACATGGACGTGGTTCCCGTGGTGCCGGGTACCGAGGCCGACTGGACGCACGCCCCCTTTAGCGGGCACGTGGACGACACCTATATTTGGGGTCGCGGCGCCATCGATATGAAAGACCAGGTTGCGGGCATCTTGGAGGCCGTTGAGTATGCGCTGGCGCACGGCTGGCAACACGAACGAACGCTGCTGCTGGCCTTTGGCCAGGATGAGGAGACCACGCAGTACGGCGCGGGTGCCATTGGTCGCGCGCTCGAGGAGCGTGGCGTTGAGCTTGAGTACCTGATCGACGAGGGCGACTATCGTATCGTTGCGGCTGCCGAGTACAGCGCAGGTGAGGGTTGGCTTATGCATGCCGATCTTGCCGAGAAGGGCTATGCCGATATCGTGCTCAGGACGAAGAGCGAAGGCGGGCATTCTTCCAACCCTTACGGCGGCACGTCGCTCGAAGTGCTCAGCCGCGCTATTGCCGCGATTTGCGATATCGAGTGGCCGGCGCGTGTGACCGACCTGCTTGCCGCGCAGCTCGTCGAGCTGGGGCTTTATACCGCAGACGAGATTGCTGCCAGCAAGGATGCCATCGTGCGCGACTGCCTCGCCAGCAAAAAGCTGTACCCGCTTGTAACCACCACCTGCGCGCCCACGCAAATCGAAGGCGGCAGTACCGGTGCCAACGTAATGCCGCAGGATATGTGGGCCAATATCAACTTCCGCATGCTCGAGGGCACGAGCGTGGCCGATGTCGTGGCCTGCTGCCGCGAGGCCGTTGCCACCGCTGGGCTCGCTGGCCGAGTCGAGGTCGAGCTGGGCCCCGGCAGCTCCGAGCCCTCGCCGTCCCCGCGCGTGGGCGGTCCGGGGCTCGAGGCCGTTCGCGCCATCGCCGCCCGCTATTTCCGTGATCCCAAGGGGACGGAGGAAAACGGATCGTCTGCGGTGGGCCAAGAGCCGATCAGCATCGTGCCCTCGACCGTGATTGGCGCAACCGATGCCGCCAACTACCAGCGCATTTGCCGCGAGTGCATCCGCTTCTCCGCCTTTGTGGTCGACGATGACGAATGCGACCGCGGCGTCCACGGCACTAACGAGCGCATCACTCGCCGCGCCTACCTCCAGGGTGTCCGCTTCCTCATCGCCCTACTCCAAACGCTCTAGCCATAAAGCAAGCCCTTGGTGCAATGGAGTCAGGTTTGTTTGCACCAATCATTCCGGTTGATTTCCGATCTCAGCCGAACACTTTGAGCGGATAGGCCGTTCCCGCAGTTAGCTGAACGCCCCCGCGGCCCCTCCTGGGGTCCGGGGGCGCCGTTTTCCCAGTTGAAGGAACGGTGGAGATGTGTTTCGATAGGTCCGGTGGCCATGCTCCGCCCGCCGCCCGGCACCTCTTCCCAGACTCAGCCGGACGGTCGGTCCGTCTATTCCGTTTTTCCTTCTAGCCTAGGCCAGCGGGGCATCGCCCCTCTCGGCGCGCGCCCTCTCGATGAGCCCCGGCGTCAGGTCGAGGTCGCCGAGCGCCACGTCCCCCACGCCGTAGGCGTCCAGCAGCGCCGCCGCGTCCTCCCCGAGCATCGCCCTGAAGGCCCTGGCGGGCGTCGAGAAGCCGAGCGCGCCGCGGGGCTCGGAGTTCACGTGCGACATGGCCAGCGCCAGGTCCGCCGGGGCGAGCCGGTCGAACCTGAGTCCGGAGCCCTTGGGCAGCAGCTTCCTTATCTCGACGTGGTTTCGCTCGCAGGCGCCCTTCTGGTCGCTGCGCCTCGGGTCGCAGTAGAACAGCCTCGTCTCGCCCGGCCCCTCGCCGACGAGGTCCGCGATCGCCCGCTCGTCGGAGAACTCCGTGCCGTTGTCGGTGAGCACGGCGCGGAAGACCCTGCCCATGCCGTCGGCGCCGAGGACCTCCCTGATATCGCCCAGGGCGGCCGCGACGCGCCCGGCGGTCTTCTCCGCCAGCGGCAGCGCGAGCTGCAGCTTGCTGGGGCGGTGCAGCAGCGTGAGCAGGCAGGCGGAGTCCTCCCGGGCGCCCTCGACGGTGTCCATCTCCCAGGCCGCGGCGCACGCGTCCTCCCCGAGGGCGAGGAACGCGGCATGCGACCTGCGGGCGGAGTGGCGCGTGGCCGCCCGGCCGGCGGCGCGCCTCCTCGGCCTGTAGCCGACCTTGCGCCTGAGCTCCATGTCGGTCATGCCGTCGTAGCCCGCCGAGACCCAGCGGTAGATCGTCGAGGGCGACAGGTGTTAGCGTCAATATAATTTTCACCATTTCCACCAACGCATTTTCGCCAATCGC
>CAUAEH010000012.1 GCA_958427975.1 uncultured Collinsella sp.
CCGCGATATCGCCGGCGTGGTCATTGCCGTTTTGGCGATTGCGTCCTTCATTGCCGTGATTTCGCCGGCGACCGCACCCGTTACGGCTGCGGTTGCCGGTTTCTACCACCTGGGCTTTGGTCTGGGCGCCTACGTGCTACCGATCGTCATTTTGCTGTTTGCCGCCACGCTCTTTTTAGGCGAGGACTCGCCGCTCAACGTGCGCTCTGTTGCGGGCGGCGCCGTGGTCTTTATCGCCGTCGTCTCCATTTTGTCGCTGATGGTGCCGGGCACGAGTGACTCGTGCGACCTTATGTTCACGCCGCAAAACCTGTCCGCCTCGGGTGGCTACATCGGTGCGTTTATTGCGAGCGCGCTGCAGAATGCCCTGGGTAAGCCTATCGCGATGGTCGTCCTGTTGGGTCTGGCCGTCGTTGGCTTTGTCATCATTGGCTTTTCGGTGGGCGGCGTTTTGCGCTCTGCACGCGACCGTGCGGCCGATTTTGCCGAGCGCCGTCGTGCCGACGTCAACGCGAGTCCGTGGGGTGACGACGAAGCCCTGTCGGTGCTCGGCGTTGCCCGTCCGCACCTGAGCATTCTTCGTCAAAAGGGCTCCGATACGGCCGTGACTACGGTGATGGGCAACGATGCGGACCAGGTTCTGGACGATGACGATGACGACGAGGATCCGTTTGTCGGCGTGTCCGACGCCGTGGGGGCCGAGCGTGCTAAGACGACGCTGCTGCCGCGCCGTCATGCCAAGAAGGGCAAGACGGCTCCCAAGCTCAATACGAGTGAGCCCGACCCGTCTTGGTCCGAGAGCGAGATTGAGCTTACCGAGGGTGATGACGAGGACGACGAGTCCCCGCTCGAGACTGCTAAAACCACCTTGCTGCCGCGTCGTCAGGCAAAGCGCGGTCAGGTGACCGGCCAGCTTTCGATGGAAGACGATCCGGCCAAGATCGACGAGTCCGAGCCGCCGTTTGCCGTGAATCCCGTCTCGGCCGCCCCTCAAATTCCTGATTTCCTCAAGCACCCAAAGGTTGCCGATACGGATGTCGCGGGCGCTGCCGAGGCGTTTACTTCGAGCGATGGGGGAGCGGACAATGCCCCCGCGGATAACGAGGGCGAAGAAGAGGACGGCCTTAAGCTCCCGCCGCTCGAAATCCTGCATGCAAACCCCCAGTCCGCTTCTGCCGCGTCTTCGGACAAGGAGCTGGAACAGACCGCCGAGTCGCTGCAGTCCACGCTGCTTGAGTTTGGCCGTAGCGCTCGCGTTGTCGGCTGGATTGCCGGTCCCACGGTGACGACCTTTAAGCTGCAGCCCGGCGAGGGCGAGCGCGTGAGCAAGATTTCGAGCCTTGAGGACGACATCGCGCTGTCGCTTGCTGCTCAGTCCGTGCGTATCTTTGCGCCGATTCCCGGCACCTCGCTCGTGGGTATCGAGATTCCCAATCGCAAGCGTCAGAACGTCAACTTGGGCGACGTGCTGCCCTATGTTAAGGGCGGTCCGCTCGAGCTTGCCATCGGCCGCGACGCAGAGGGCACGCCGGTCGTCGCTGACCTCGCCAAGATGCCCCACCTGCTGATCGCCGGTACCACGGGTTCCGGTAAGTCGGTTATGATCAACTCCATCATCACGACCCTGCTCATGCGCGCGCTCCCCGAGGACGTTCGCTTGATCATGGTCGACCCCAAGCGCGTCGAGCTCGCAGGTTATAACGGCCTTCCGCATCTTTACGTGCCCGTAGTGACCGAGCCCAAGCAGGCCGCGAGTGCCTTGCAGTGGGCGGTGTCCGAGATGGAGCGCCGCCTGAAGGTCTTCGAGCGCCTGAACGTGCGCAAGATCTCGACCTATAACGAAAAGCAGGCCGCCGGCGAGTTTGAGCATTACGATAACCCGCCGCAAAAGATGCCCTACCTGGTCATCATCATCGACGAGCTTTCGGACCTGATGATGGTTGCCGGCAAGGACGTCGAGGCGTCGATTGTGCGTATCGCCCAGCTGGGCCGTGCCGCCGGTATCCACCTTATCGTGGCGACCCAGCGTCCGAGCTCCAACGTGGTGACGGGTCTCATCAAGGCAAACATTACCAACCGTATCGCCTTCAACGTCGCAACGGGCATCGACTCCCGCGTCATCATCGACCAGATGGGTGCCGAAAAGCTCACCGGCTTGGGTGACATGCTGTTCTCAAAGGTCGACTGGGGCAAGCCCCGCCGTATCCAGGGCTGCTTTGTTTCGGATGACGAGATCAACGAGATTGTCGAGTTCGTCAAGTCGCAAAGCGAGCCCGACTACCATGAGGAGATTCTGTCGGCTGTGGCACCTGCCTCCATGTCCATGGCAGGTGGCGGCGGGATCGTGCGCACCGGCGTTGCCGAGCCTCAGGACGACGATCCGCTTATCTGGGAAGCCGCTCATATTGTGGTGGAATCGCAGCTGGGCTCCACATCTGGCCTGCAGCGTCGCCTGAAGGTTGGCTATGCGCGCGCCGGGCGTATTATGGACATGCTGGAAGAAAAGGGTGTCGTCGGACCGCCCGACGGTTCCAAGCCGCGCGAGGTCCTGCTGGATGAAGAAGGCCTTGCCGCGCTGGAATCCGTCGACGCCGAGATGGCACGTGAAGATCGTGAGTTTGGAGGATTCTGATGGCTGCACGCTTTGGTGACATGCTGCTCGAGCAGCGTCGCCGAATGGGCCTTTCCATTCAGCAGGTCGCCAACACCATCAAAATCAGGCCGCAGATCATCGAGTTTTTCGAGAATGGCAATTTTGCATCGATGCCTCCGCGCGGCTATGCGCAGGGCATGATTTCGAGCTATGCGCGCTTTTTGGGCCTCAATCCGCGGGAGGTCGTCAACGCTTATTTTGACGATTTGATGGCATATGAGCGCGAGACGTCGCAGCAGGGCGGTCGTTTTCAGGACGCCGCCGGCTACGTCAATTCGCGTTCCTCGGTCGACAACGGCCGCTTCCTGATGGTTCAGGGCGGGCGTTCGACGCGTTATGGCCAGCGCCCTCAGCAGGCTGGCTATGTTACCGAGACGGGCTCGAGCGAGGAGATTCGTTCCCAGCGCGATCGTTTTCGCAGCACGCCGACGCCCGAGGAGCGCGCACTCCCCGCTGCCCGCGGTGTCGCACGAGACCCTCGTGCCGGCTACGGGGATGGTGGTTATTCCGATCGCGGGCACCGCGGCGTTTCTTCCGGTCGTCCGCGCGGCGGCTATGCAGACGCCGATACTACGCAGGTGACGCCTCGCCTTCGATCTCAGTCACGGCCTTATAGCCAGCGCTCCTCAGCGCCTCGCTCGGGTCAGCGCAACTACCAGGGTCGCGGCGAGCTCGCCCCCCGCTCGGGCCAGCGCAATATGCAGCGCCAGGGCAGTTATCGCGGACGTTCCGACAATAACCGCGGTCGTATGCCCCAAGGCACCGGTCGCGGTGGTTCCAATCGTGGACGCGGCGGTGGGCGCGCTCCCCAGAACAACGGTCTCGATCCTCGTATCGTTTACGCCGTTATCGGCGCCGTGGCGCTGCTTCTGATCGTGCTCATCGTGGTGCTCCTGCGTGGCTGCGGCTCCTCGGCGCCCGAGTCGACGCCCGAGACACCCGTTGCCACCAAGACAACGACAAAGAAGTCTTCCAAGAAGACCGAATCCGTCGATGAGGATGAAGATACCGATGAGACGACGGACGAGTCCACCGATTCGGACGCCGCCAAGACGACGGCCAAGAAGGAGGAGAACGAGGTCACAAAGGTCAAGATCTCCGTTGCCAAGGGCAAGACTGCTTGGATTGAGGTCAAGGTTGATGGCAAGTCGGTCTATGGCGCCCAGGCGACCGGCCCCTTTGAGCAGGAATACACGCCTGAGTCCTCGATCGAGATCACCACGTCCAAGCCTTCCGATGTCACCGTTACCAAGAACGGCGAAAAGGTCCGCTACGACACTAAGACGTCGGGCGTGGCACGCGTGACGATCACCGTTCCCAAGAAGGAGACGACCGAGTCCAAGGACGGCGAGAGCACTGACGGCACCGATGGCACCGAAAGTACCGACGGAACTGATGAAACCGATGCCCAGTCCACGGACGGCACTGATGCCGCCACCGACGGGCAGACTACGCCCTATTCAGACGACTATTCTTACGACAGCTACTAAGCCGCTCGTAAGCGAAAGGATTAACCATGGCTAAAGATTCCAGCTTCGACGTCGTGTCCGAGGTCAATATGCAGGAGGTCGACAATGCCTTCCAGCAGACCACGCGCGAGATTTCCCAGCGCTATGACCTGAAGGACTCCGGCGCCACCATCGAGCTTTCGAAGGGCGATAAGCTCTTTACGATCAACGCCCCGGCCGACTTTGTCTCCAAGCAGATCATCGACGTCCTGAGCTCCAAGCTCATCAAGCGCGGCATCGATCTTAAGGCCGTGTCCTGGGATGCGCCCCAGGCTGCATCGGGCGGTACCGTGCGCGTGCTCGGTCACATCGTCGAGGGTATCGACCAGACGACTGCCAAGAAGATCAATAAGGACATCAAGGATCAGAAGCTCAAGGTCAAGGTGACGATTGAGGCCGACAAACTGCGTGTTTCCTCTGCTTCCAAGGATGCGCTGCAGACCGTGATTCAGTTCCTGCGCGACCAGGACTACGGCCAGCCGCTGCAGTTCACCAACTACCGTTAATTCATTCGAAAGGACCGCTCTCCAACATGGATACTCCGTTGGGCTCCGTACTCTATATCACCCTCGGGTGCGCCAAGAACGAGGTCGATACCGACCGTATGCGTTCGCTGCTGACCGCCGCGGGCTACGAGGAGGCATTCGATCCGCAGGATGCCGATATCGCCATCGTCAATACGTGCTCGTTCCTTGCCTCTGCAACGTCCGAGAGCATCGAGACCACGCTCGAGCTTGCCAACGAGGTGCAGGACGGCGTTCGTTCCTGCCCGATCGTCATGTGCGGCTGCGTGCCGTCACGCTACGGCGATGACCTGCCCGACGAGCTGCCCGAGGTCGCGGCCTTTGTGAAGGCCGACGAGGAAGACGGTATCGTGGCGGTCATCGATGACGTGCTGGGTGTTGAACGCGAGATTGCCGCCTATATTCCGCAGGTCAAGCGCACCGTCGAGGGCGCTGTCGCCTACGTCAAGATCTCCGATGGCTGCAACCGCTTCTGTAGCTTCTGCATGATCCCTTATATCCGCGGTCGTTATCACTCGCGCAATGCCGAGAGCATTATCTCCGAGGTGCGCGATCTGGTCGCCGGCGGTGTGCGCGAGATCGTACTGATCGGTCAGGACACGGGCATCTGGGGTACCGACTTTGCCGACGAGAACCTCGCCGAGGGCGCGCCGCGCAATCTGGCGCAGCTGCTGCAGGCCGTTGCTGAGGCGGTGCGTCCTCATAACGTTTGGGTCCGTGTACTCTACCTGCAGCCCGAGGGCATGACCGACGAGCTTATCGAGACCATTCGCGATACTCCCGAGGTGCTGCCCTATATCGATATCCCCGTGCAGCACTGCGACGCGCGCATCCTCAAGGCCATGCGCCGCTCCGGTTCGCGCCAGGAGCTCGAGGACCTGTTCAGCGACCTGCGCGAGCGCATCCCCGGCATCGTGATTCGCTCCACGGCCATGGTGGGTTTCCCGACCGAGACCGACGACGAGTTCCGCGATCTTATCGACTTTATGGACACCGTCGGCTTTGACTACACGAGCGTCTTTGCCTACTCGCGTGAGGAGGGCAGCCTGGCCGCCAAGATGGAGGGCCAGGTTGATGAGGAGGTCAAGCTCGATCGCGCCCAGGAGGCTATGGACCTGGCCGAGTCGCTCGGCTTTGCCGCGACTGCCGCGCACGTGGGCGAACGCGCCCAGGTGATCGTCGACGGTATCGAGGAGACCGAAGACGGTGCCGAGCTCATCGGACACGCCTGGTTCCAGGCGCCCGATTCCGACGGTGCGGTGCATCTGGATGCCAGCGAGGCATCTGTGGGCGATATTCTGACGGTCGAGTTTACCGATAGCTTCTGCTACGAGCTTATCGGTCATGTTGTTGAGTAGGAGAGCGTCGTGGCTAACGAGAGCAATAAGGAACTGACGAGTGTTTGGACGCCCGCCAACATCGTGACGTGCGTGCGCATCGTCTTTATTCCGGTGTTCATGATTGTGTCGGCGCTGTCTCACACAAGCGTTGCCGGTACGGATTGGAGCACCTTCGACGGCCCGCTCGCCGCCGCCGCCTTTATTCTGTACGTCATCCTGTCGTGCACAGATAAGGTCGACGGCTACCTGGCTCGTTCGCGCAACGAGATCACCGACTTCGGTAAGTTCCTGGATCCCATCGCCGATAAGTTGCTCGTGTTCTCGGCCCTGCTGCTGTTCTTGGACTTTGGTGCCGTTACTGTGTGGTCGGTGTTCATCATCCTGTTCCGCGAGCTGCTGGTGAGCGCCCTGCGCATGGTCGCGAGTGCGGCCGGTGTGGTCGTTGCCGCCGATAAGCTCGGCAAGTACAAGACGGCGACCACGATGGTCTCCATCTGCGGCTATCTGTGCGTCTTTGCGATGGCCGGCTTGCACCTTGGCCCGGTGGCGCTGACGCTCGGTATCTACTCGGTGTCACGCTTCCTGTACGCCGTGGCCGTTGTCTTGACCGTTATCTCGGGCGCTCAGTACTTCTGGAACTGCCGCAAGATCGTCTTTTCGGTCTAGGTTCCTGGTAGACATGACGGAATCATTTGAGCAAATTACCGCGCACAATGAAGAGCTTGCACGCGCTATTGTCGAGCGTGCAAGCGTTCGTGGTGTGACGGTATCGACGGCTGAATCTCTAACAGCGGGCATGATCGCCTCGACGATCGCCGATATCCCCGGTGCCTCGGCGGTGCTGCGCGGCGGTGCGGTGACGTACTGCGACGAGATTAAGCATCGCGTGCTCGGCGTTGAGCAAGAGACGCTCGACCGCTATACCGCGGTGTCGTACCAGACAGCGCGCGAGATGGCTGCCGGTTCGCTGGAGCTGTACCAGAGCGATATTGCCGTGAGCGCGACGGGCTATGCCGGCCCCGGTGGAGGCACCGAGGACGATCCGGCTGGAACCTTTTATATTGGCTGGGCGTATCGCTCGGCCAATGGGGGAGCGCCGGTCGTGGACTCCATTCGTTGTCACTATGAGGGCGATCGTTCGTGTGTTCGTGCCCATGCGGTCGCGGAGGCACTGGGTCGCATTGTCTGCGTGCTCGATTCTATGGAATAGACGTGTTTTAAGGGGCCTTCGGGCCCCTTAATTGTGGAGATAGGGACCTCTGGCGAATTTGCTTTTTGTGCAGGTAGTTGGCGTAATCTTGCTCGTCATGCCTTGCTTGGTTCGCCTGCGGTCAAGTTTTTGGTCAGTGTTTGGTCGGCGTTTGGTTGGGTTTTGGAAAGGTCGGCTGCATATGATTTATCTGAACGGTTGACCACGAACAGCCGTTCGTTTATTATCGATACAGGTTGTTAAGAGGAGGGCTATTCATGGCCAAGAATTCAGGTCCCGTACGTACCGTTCATGCTCGCACGACGGGTAAAGAGCGCGATGAGATGATCGCCACCACCAAGGCCGAGATCGAGAAGAAATTCGGCCAGGGTTCCATCATGAGGTACGGCGACGGTGGTCCCGAGCTCGAGGTCGAGGCCATTCCCACGGGCGCCCTGGCCCTCGATGCCGCTCTGGGCATCGGCGGCGTGCCGCGCGGCCGTATCGTCGAGATTTACGGTCCCGAGTCCTCCGGTAAGACAACGCTTTCGCTCGAGATTTTGGCAGAGGCCCAGGCTATGGGTGGCGTCGTGGCATTTATTGATGCCGAGCACGCGCTCGATCCCACGTATGCCGCGCGTATCGGCGTGGACATCGATGAGGTCCTCATTTCCCAGCCCGATACGGGCGAGCAGGCGCTCGAGATCGTCGACATGCTCGTGCGCTCTGGCGCCATCGACGCCATCGTCGTCGACTCTGTCGCCGCTTTGACTCCGCGTGCCGAGATCGAGGGCGAGATCGGCGATACTACGGTTGGCCTTCAAGCCCGTCTGATGAGCCAGGCGCTCCGTAAGCTCGCCGGCTCGCTCGCCAAATCTAAAACGACCTGCATCTTCATTAACCAGCTGCGCGAGAAGATCGGCGTCATGTTCGGCAACCCCGAGACTACGACGGGCGGCCGCGCCCTCAAGTTCTTTTCGTCGGTGCGTATCGATATTCGCCGCATCGACAGCATTAAGCTCAAGGACGAGGTCATCGGCAATCGTGTGCGTGCCAAGGTCGTTAAGAACAAGGTGGCCGCTCCGTTCCGCTCGGCCGAGTTCGACATCATGTACGGCACGGGCATCTCTAAGGAGGGCTCGATTCTGGACATGGCCGTCGAGTGCGGTATCTGCAAAAAGATGGGCTCTTGGTTTGCTTACGGTGAGGACAAGCTCGGCAATGGTCGCGAGGCCGCCAAGGCCTTCCTGCGCGAACACCCCGATTGTGCTGACGAGATCGAGCATAAGGTTCGTCTCGCCTGCGGCCTTGAATTCGATGACGATGCTCCGTCCGAGGTCGAGCTGACCGATCAGCCCGAAACTGAGGAGTTTGATGAGCTTTACGCCATCGACGGCTCCGCGATGCTCGATGATGACGACGAGTAGCGGATGCCCTCATGTCGTATACGGTGACCGAGGCCACGGTCGTCTTTCCCGATAAGAAGGCGGCCTCCTCGTTCTCAAGTGGGTATGCATCAAAAAAGCCTTGTGCACATATCGACTGCGAGCTCGAGGGCGGTTATGAACGATCCATCTGGATTCCTGTTCGTGTTGCGCGCCTGTTTCTTAAAAATCGCCCCGATCTTCCCTGCGATTGGGATGAGTTTCGCGAAACGGTACAGCTCATTGAGCGTAAATGCGCGCTTACCATGGTGACTGAGATGCTGTCGCGCCGCGACCATGCCACCGGTGAGGTCCGTGACAAGCTGGCTTGCTATGGGTTTCGCGCGGCCGCAATTGATTTCGCCGTCCAGCGTGCCACTGAGTATCGCTTTTTAGATGAGAACCGCTTTTGTTCGTACTTTATCGAGGAGCGCAAACGACGTGGCTGGGGACAGCGCAAGATTGAGACCGAGCTCAAGCGCCGCCATGTCGTGCTCGATGATATCCCCGGCTATCCCGAGGATTATTTTGCCGTGGAGGACGACTTGGCTCGCGCGTCGGCTTTACTCGCAAAGCGTCGTGTTCCCGAGACGCGTGGATTCGAAAAGCTCGTCCGGTTTTTGATGGGCAAGGGCTTTTCGTACCACATCGCCGCCGATGCCGTAAAGGCGCGTCTCAATGCCGAACATGAGGAATGTGCAGTTTAGACACATGCGCTTTGCGTACCTGCCGTTCACCGCATTTTAGCCGCCGTACTGGGTCCATTTATTTGACAGTTGTTACGGTTCAACGTACGATAAACACTGTCATTTGCTTTGTGATATGTGCTCATCTTTGATGAGTTTGTTTATATGTTTATCTGTATCCGACCCGCATAAGCTGCGCCCATATTACTCAAATGTCGCGAGCCGTTCGCAAGGACGGTTCGTTTTGTTGTGTAACGAATCCATAAAAAGGAGTGAGCATGCCTATCATCGCAGCGCTCGTTGGCATCGTTTTGGGTGCCATCGCCGCCATTGCCTACATGCGCACCGCCAAGCAGGGTAGTCTTCACGAGGCCGACGAAAAGATCCAGTCGGCACACGCACAGGCTGAGTCCCTAATCGGTGATGCAAAGCGTCAGGCCGAGACCCTCAAAAAAGAGGCTCTGCTTGAGGCCAAGGAAGAGATTATCAAGAACAAGCAGGCTGCCGAGGCCGAGGACAAGCAGCGTAAGAGCGAGATTCGTACGCTCGAGAACCGCGTGATGCAGCGCGAGGAGTCCCTCGATCGCCGCAACGATGCCCTCGACAAGCGCGAGCATCAGCTGTCCAGCCAGGCTGGACAGGTCGAGAAGCGCTCCCGCGAGCTTGAGGAGCTCTGCGCAAAGCAGACTTCGGAGCTCGAGCGCATCGCCGACCTGACCCGCGAGGACGCTCACAAGGAGCTCCTCGACAAGGTTCGCGGCGAGGTTACCCACGAGGCCGCCACGATCATCCGTGAGTCCGAGCAGCAGGTTCGCGCCGAGTGCCACAAGACCGCTCAGGAGATCTTGTCCCTGGCGATTCAGCGCTGCGCCGCCGACCACACCGCCGAGGTTACCGTTACCTCTGTGCACATTCCTTCCGATGACCTCAAGGGTCGCATCATCGGCCGCGAGGGTCGCAACATCCGCACCTTCGAGCAGGTTTCCGGCGTCAATCTCGTGATCGATGATACGCCTGAGACCGTCGTGCTTTCGAGCTTCGATCCGGTCCGTCGCGAGACCGCCCGCGTCGCCCTTGAGAATCTTATTGCTGACGGCCGCATTCACCCCGCCCGCATCGAGGAGATGTATCACAAGGCTGCCGACTTGGTTCAGCAGCGCGTGCGCGAGGCTGGCGAGCAGGCTGCCTTCGATACCGGTATCCACGATCTGCACCCCGAGATCGTTAAGACCCTGGGTGCTCTGCGCTACCGCACCTCGTTTGGTCAGAACGTGCTCCAGCATTCCCTCGAGGTCTCCGACCTGTGCGGCGTGATGGCTTCCGAGCTTGGCCTGGACGTTGTGACCGCCAAGCGTGCCGGCCTGCTGCACGATCTTGGTAAGGCTATCGACCATGACGTCGAGGGTCCGCATGCCGTTATCGGCGCCGAGCTCGCCCGTCGCTATGGCGAGAAGCCCGTTATCGTTCACGCTATTGAGGCTCACCACGCCGACGTCGACCCCAACACGGTGCTCGATGTTCTGGTCCAGGCTGCCGATGCCGTTTCTGCCTCTCGCCCCGGTGCCCGTCGCGAATCGGCCGAGAACTACATCAAGCGCCTTGAGAAGCTCGAGGAGATCGCCAATTCCCATGACGGCGTCGAGCGTACCTATGCCATGCAGGCTGGTCGCGAGGTCCACGTCATGGTTCAGCCGGACAAGATCTCCGATGCTCAGTCCACGGTCTTGGCTCATGACATCGCCCATCAGATCGAGGAAGAGATGGAGTATCCCGGTCAGGTGCGCGTCGTCGTGATTCGCGAGAGCCGCGCTGTCGATATCGCTAAATAACATGAACGACGCGAACGAGCTCATCTCATTTATCGCGTCGATGTCGGGGGAGGGCAACCTTCGCGTCGAGGAGAACCTTGGCGAGGGGTATGTCCGCCTCCGCGTTTCGGAGGCCGAACGGCGCCAGGCAAAGCACGACATACAGCATGTCGAGGATATTGTCATCGAAATGCTGCGCAACGCTCGTGATGCCGGCGCCGACAAGGTCTATCTCGCCACGACCAAGGAAGATGGCGTCCGTACGCTCGTCTTTCTGGATAACGGATCGGGCGTGCCGCAGGATATGCAGGAGCGCATCTTCGATGCCCGCGTTACCTCCAAGCTCGAGAGCATGAAGATGGATCGCTGGGGCGTTCACGGTCGAGGCATGGCATTGTTCTCGATTAAGCAAAACACCGACGAGGCACGCGTTGTCGCGTCGGATGTTGATCTTGGCTCGGTCTTTAAGGTGAGCGTCGCTACCGACCGACTTGGCGAGCGCGCCGACCAGTCCAGCTGGCCTCAGGCCGTGAAGGACGAGGCCGGTCACTATGTCTGCGCCCGCGGCCCTCACAACATCATTCGCGCCGCCTGTGAGTTTGCCCTCGAGGAGCTGCGCGCCTGTGATGTCTATCTGGGGTCTCCGTCCGAGATCGCCGCGACGCTGCATGCACAGGCCTCCAGCCGTCTCGATGCTTCCCGTCTTTTGTTTATCGATGACGAAGCCGAGCTTCCCGTGGTGGATCGTCTGGGTCTTGCTTCGGATGCAGAGGACTTTATCCGTATCTGTTCGGGTTTGGGCCTTGAGATGTCCGAGCGTACGGCGCATCGTATCTTGGCGGGCCAGATTAAGCCCGTTCGCGGTGTGACCGCACGCCTGCTTCGCGAGCGCGATTCATCTTCACATGCGTCTGCTCCGGTTGATCTTGCTAAAGATCGTCGCGGGCTGCGTATTGCCAAGGACGACATGGCGCAGTTCTCGCGAGCCGTGGAGCGCGACTTTAACGATCTTGCATCGCGGTACTATCTCAACCTTTGCGGCGACCCCAAGATTCGTGTTTCACGTGATCGCATCACTGTGACGTTCGATCTTGCCAAAGAGGAATAGCATCTTTACCGAGTCCGTTCGGTACGATACAGTTATTGCAGTTAAAACGTACTTTTAAACGCAGGAGTTTCTTCATGGATTGCCTGAAGGTATCAAGCAAATCATCGCCCGCGTCCGTTGCCGGCGCCATTGCCGGCATGGTCAAAGATGGTGTTCCCGTCAATATTCAGTGTGTCGGCGCGGGTGCCGTCAATCAGGCCATTAAGGCTGTGGCCATTGCACGCGGATTTTTGATTCCGACCGGGTTTGATATTTCCTGCGCGCCGGTGTTCTCCGACATCCTCATCAACGGGGAGTCGCGCACGGCCATCCGTCTTTCTATTTACGTTCATCAGATTAATCGAGCCGCTATGGATAACGTTGTGATGGACGACGTTAAGCCTGTGGCATAGATTGTTTACTCTTTGCCCGCGCTCTTTGATTCCGCCTATTCCATCTCGTTAGGACTTATACACATGGACCAGGGTTCCGTACGCGATATTCTTGCCGGTAAAACATACTTCATCCGCACCTTTGGCTGCCAGATGAATCAGCACGACTCCGAGCGCGTGAGTGGCCTGCTCGACTCGTATGGCTGCCTTATGGCGCTCGATCCGGAGCATGCTGACATTGTCGTGTTCATGACGTGCTGCGTTCGAGAGGCCGCTGACACCCGTCTGTACGGTCAGTGCAACTCTTGTAAGAGCCTCCCGCCTTCGCCCTCGGGCAAGCGCGTGGTCGCCGTGGGCGGCTGCATCGCGCAGCGCGACGGCGAGGGCCTGCTCACGAATGTCGATAACGTCAATGTCATCTTTGGTACGCATTCTATCGCGCATGTTGCCGAGCTCATTGCCGAGGCATTCTTGGACGGCAAGCGTCATATTCGCACCAACGAGCACGAGGACACGGATGCTATGAGCATGCCTTGGCATCGTGAGACTCAGTATCATGCCTGGGTCCCCATTATGACGGGCTGTAATAACTTCTGCACCTATTGCATCGTGCCGTATGTGCGCGGTCGCGAAAAGAGCCGTCCTTTCGAGGAGATTGTCGACGAGGTAACCGGTCTAGTACGCCAGGGCGTGCGTGAGGTCACGCTGCTGGGCCAAAACGTTAACTCGTATGGCCGCGATCTGTTTGGGAAGCCGCGCTTTGCCGACCTGCTGCGCGCCGTTGGCGATACAGGCGTGGAGCGTATCTTCTTTACGTCTTCGCATCCCAAGGACCTGCTGCCCGAGACCATCGACGCTATGGCCGAGACGCCTGCCGTCATGCCGCAGCTGCACCTGGCCGTTCAGTCGGGCTCGACGCGAATCCTTAAAGAGATGAATCGTCGCTATACGCGCGAGGATTATCTGGGCCTGGTCGATCGCATCCGCAATCGCATGCCCGATATCGCGCTTTCGACCGATATCATCGTGGGTTTCCCCGGCGAGACCGAGGAAGACTTTGAGCAGACGCTCTCGCTTGCCGAGACGGTCCGTTATGCTCAGGCCTATACGTTTATCTATTCCAAGCGTGCCGGTACTCCGGCCGCCGAGATTGACGATCCCACGCCGCATGAGGTAATTCTTGAGCGCTTCAACCGTCTGGTGAAGGTTATCGAGACCACAGCGCATGAGTATAACCAAGGTGAGCTCCACACCGTTGTGCCGGCGCTTATTGAGGGTACGAGCAAAAAGAATGACGCGGTGCTGCTGGCCAAGAGCCCTAAGAATCAGACCGTACATGCACCGATTCCCGAGGGCTACAGCATCGATCAGTTGATTGGCAAGATTGTCGATGTTGACATCGACGTTGCCAAGACGTGGTATCTGTCCGGATCCGTTGTGGGCGAGCCGCGCTAATGATTTCTCCCGGGGCAGGCCTTTCTGCCGTTACGATTGTCGGTCCGACCGCAGTTGGTAAAAGTGATGTCGCAGATCGTTTGGCGGCTCGCCTTTCGTCCGAAGTGCTGTCTTGTGACGCGATGCAAATCTATCAGGGTATGGATATCGGCACTGCCAAAATGGCACCCGAGGAATGCACGGCGCCTCTACGCCTGGTCGATATTGTTGAACCGGGCGTTGCATATTCTGCAGCGCTGTATCAGGCAGACGCTCGTGTACATGTTGAGCGCTTGCTGGGCGAGGGCCGCCTACCGGTGTTTTGCGGGGGTACAGGCTTGTATCTCAAGGCCGCTCTGGATGAGATGGATTTTCCCTCGGGCGAGCTTGAGGACGATCGCCGCGCTGGGTATCAGGAGCTTGCCGAGCGCATAGGCGAGGAAGCGCTGCACGCGCTGCTTGCCGAGCGTGATCCCGAGTCCGCTGCGGTCATCCACCCCCATAATGTTCGTCGCGTGATTCGCGCGCTCGAAATGCACGATGATGGTGTGTCCTATGCGCAGCAAAAGTCGCAGTTTAGTGTTCCGCGCGAGCATTATCACGCTCTGTGGTTTGGATTGATGCGTAATCGCGAGGCGCTTTACGAGCGTATTAACCTTCGCGTCGATCTGATGTTTGAACAGGGTCTTGTTGATGAGGTTCGCGGTCTTATGGACCAGGGGCTGGGAGATGCCCTGACTTCGATGCAAGCGATTGGCTATAAAGAGATTATCGATGCCTTTGAAGGCGTGATGTCTATGGATGAGGCTCGCGAACTCATCAAGATGCGCTCGCGTCGCTACGCCAAGCGTCAGCTTTCGTGGTTTAAACGCGATGACCGTATCGTGTGGTTCGATATGGACGAATTTACGATCGATGAGGTCGTTGAGGATATCCTTCACCGTATCGAGGCGGTCTAATGGCTCAGTTTCCCCTCGTTCCAACGGCTCCTGCGCCCGAACGTGCCGTTCTTGTTGGAGCTGAGTGGCGCGATAACGCCTGGCCGCTCGATCGCTCGCTTGACGAGCTTGAGCGACTGGCCCATACGGCTGGTGCCCAGTGCGTGGCGCGTTTGTCACAGCGTCTGGTTAAACCGTATCCAAAATCGTTTATCGGCTCCGGTAAGGTTGAGGAGCTTTGCGGGCTCGTGCATCGAATGGATGCTGATGTTGTTATCTTCGACGATGATTTAACGCCTTCTCAGCAGTCGTATCTTGAGAAAGCCGTGGGCGAACCGGTTAAGATTATCGACCGTACGGCGTTGATTCTCGATATCTTTGGCCTGCACGCTCAGACTCGTGAGGGCCGCTTGCAGGTGCAGCTAGCCCAATTGCAGTATCTGTTGCCTCGCTTGCGCGGTATGTGGAGCCATCTTGCTAAAGAGCAGACACGCGGTGGCATTGGTTCGCGCTTTGGCCAGGGCGAAAGCCAGCTCGAGGTTGACCGACGTTTGATTCGCAACAAGATTGCCGCGCTTCGTCGCGAGCTTAAGCAGGTTGAACAGCGCCGCGATATCCAGTCAAAGAGTCGTATCGAGTCGCCTGCGTTTCGCGTTTCCTTAGCCGGTTATACCAATGCCGGTAAGTCGACGTTGCTCAATCGCCTGACCGGGTCTACGGTGCTTTCACAGGACAAATTGTTTGCCACGCTCGATCCGACGACGCGCTCGTATCGCTTGCCCGGTGGTCGTGGCATGACCATTACCGATACCGTTGGCTTTATTCAAAAGCTACCGCATGGCCTCGTTGATGCCTTTAAGTCCACGCTGTCTGAGGTCCTTGGTGCCGACCTGATCCTTAAAGTTGTGGATGCCTCTGACGAGGACTACGAGCGCCAGCTCGAGGCAGTCGATCGCGTTCTTGACGAGATCGGTGCCGGCGAGCGTTTGACGCTTACGGTGTTTAATAAAATCGACCTACTCGATAGCGTCGATCGCTTGAGTTTCCATCGTCGCTATCCCGAGGCCGTGCTGTTCTCGGCCCAGACGGGCGAGGGGCTCGACAATCTCGTCGACCGTATTGCTCGTGAGGCAGCTGCCACCGATGTGTTGCTCTCCGCTGATATCCCGTATCGCGAGGGCGCCCTCATTACGCTGGTGCATGAGCAGGGAACCCTTCTGCATGAGGAATATCTAGAGGACGGCGTTCGCATTGTGGCAAAGATGCCGGCCCGTATCGCGCCGCGTCTTGAGCGCTATCGTACGGAGTAAACGAGCTCTAGCACGCCTAGAATGACAGGCTGATGGAGTAGGTAGAACGGTAAGGCATGCCGACCGAGGACTGCGAGCGCCGGGATGGGATTGGCGTATGCCCATGCCGGCGCTTCGTGGCTTGATGCTTGTGCTGCCTGGGCAGTAAAGAAGCCGGTAAGGTACATAAAGACAAATGGAATGAGCGGATAGTAGTCTCCCGAAACAAAATCCGGGCCCGGGAATCCAAGCCATGCCAGGTAGGGGAGTGGGTAGACCGCCTTTGGAATGCCCCAGGTTAGGGTAAAAAGAACAAGGCATACTGCGATGCCCCACGAGCCCGGTAATTTTTGGAGTAGCGGACGGGTGAGTGCAACCACCGCGGTGCACGCCGCCATGCAATAAATGATGCCAAAGTTTACCGAATCGTCGACTGATACCAGTGTAGTTGCAATCCATACGATCAAGGCTGCGGCCGCGTATTTGAGGGCGCGCTTAACGTTATTGCGCGAGAGCGTGCACATCCAACCGGCGATAAACAAAAATACCCAGCTGATACTAGCGCGCCAGATATCCTGGAAAACCGTTTCGGTAAACCATGGCATATCCCATCCATATAGGTAGGCCAAATCGTAGCAGGCGTGAAAACCTGCCATCGATAGCATCGTAAACCCGCGGATGGTATCAAATATTGTGATGCGTTTTTGCATTACGAGAACCGGCGCATTAATCCGACAACCTTACCCAAAATAACGGGGTTCGTCGCATAGATGGGCTCCATGGTGTCGTTCTCGGGCTGCAGGCGCACGCGCCCCTGCTCCTTGTAGAACGTCTTGACGGTCGCCGAGCCATCGATCATGGCCACGACGATTTCGCCGTTCATGGCGCTCTTTTGCTCGCGAACGATAATGTAGTCACCGTTGTAGATGCCGACATTGATCATTGAGTTGCCGTGCACTTCAAGGATAAAGGAGCCCTGGTCTGTGGCGATTTCGGTTGGGATGGTAAAGGTGTCCTCGATATTTTGCTCGGCCAGAATGGGAATCCCAGCCGCGACGCGACCGACGAGCGGCAGTGAGACCGTTCCGCGGGGCGCTGTGGGTTCATCGGATTTGGAAATCGAGACGGAGGATCCGTCCTCATCAAAAAGCTCTAGGGCGCGAGGCTTGGTGGCATCGCGCTTGAGCAGCCCTCGAGCCTCCAGGGCAGAGAGATGAGCATGCACCGTGCTGGGGGAGGAGAGGCCTACGGCCGATGCCATCTCGCGCACACTGGGCGGATAGCCCTTCTCCTGCTGATATTCCTTGATGAAGTCGTAAATCTGCTGCTGACGCTTGGTAATTTTGCGAGCCATCAGGGGATCCTCTCTGCCAATGTCAAACAAATGTTCGATTATTGCTTGACAGGAACAACTGTTCGAAGATAATAATAACCGAACATTCGTTCTCGCGCTAGACATTTTTGTCCGCGCGGCTTGATAAAACTGTTCTCAGCAAAACACGCGAGAGGAGAACATGATGAACGCAACGGATATGGTCCAGGGAAACCTCGCCCTTAAGCTCGAGACGCCTGCGGCGCCGGCTTTCACGGTTGTTAAAGGCGGCCGATCTGGTTTCCAAACACTGCCTGGCAAGCCCGTCCGCAACCAGTGCGTCGCCACGACTTCGGCCCCCGTTGCCCTAAAGGCTTCGACGATTGTCGCCCTGGCCGTTGCGCTCACGCTCTTCTTTGTACTTGCCACCTCGATCTTCAGCGCTCGTCACGCCGCATATGCCGAGTCGGTATCCAACGTTACCTACGAGACCGTCCGTGTTCAGTCTGGCGATTCCTTGTGGTCGCTAGCCCAGGAGCATCCGATTGAGGGTCTTTCCACGCAGGAGACCTCTGATATGATCCGCAACGTCAATCACCTGGAGCATGGCTCGCTCGATGCCGGTGCGCATCTTAAAGTTCCCGCACGTTCCTAAGATTTAAGTACCGTCGCATGGTACCCTTGTAATCGTTTTAGAGGAGGTACCATGCGCTGTCCCAAATGCGGCAAGGCACATACCCGCGTCGTTGATTCCCGCATGCAGGAATCAAATAACACCATCAAGCGCCGTCGCGAATGCTGCTCATGCAATTATCGCTTTACGACATTTGAGCGTTGTGAAGACCCTATCGAGGTCATTAAGTCAGACGGATCCAAGCAACGGTTCGATCGCAATAAGCTGCTGGTCGGTTTGATGCGCGCCACGATCAAACGAGATATCGACACTAAAAAGCTCAACGAGATCATTGACGATATTGAGGTTGAGCTTCGCTCCCGTACGCTCACGGCTGTTACGTCCCATGAGCTGGGCGATATGGTTCTTAAGCGGTTGGCCAAGATCGATAAAGTGGCCTACATCCGCTTTGCCTCGGTCTATCGCGATTTCAAAGACGTCGATGAGTTTCTGCAAGAGCTCGACAAGCTAAGGTGATTTCATGTCCAACATTACCGTTAACATTAAACGTCTCGACCCTACCGTCGAGCTTCCCAAATACGCTCATCCTACGGATGCCGGCCTGGACCTGCGTTCCAACGAGGATTGCATTCTGAAGCCCTTTGAGCGTCGTCTGGTCTCCACGGGCCTAGCCATCGCCCTGCCCGACGGCTACGCCGGCTTCGTCCAGCCCCGCAGCGGCCTGGCCATTAAGCAAGGCCTGTCCATAGTCAACACTCCTGGCCTCATCGACGCCCACTATCGAGGAGAGCTCAAAGTCATCCTCATCAACCTCGACCCCAAGAACAACATCCAAATCAACAAAGGCGACCGCATCGCCCAACTCGTCATCCAAGAAGTCCCCACGGTCAACCTCGTAGAAGTAGAAGAACTAGACGAAACCGACCGAGGAGCCGGCGGTTTCGGTTCTAGCGGTGTCGCTTAGTCGTTTACGTACTGTCCGCTGACCGGCCCGACCCGCCTATATATCATTCCATGCTCAAACATTCTCGCGGGGGCGCTCGTATCCCTCCCGCCCGTCTCTCACACATATCATTCCATGCTCAAACATTCTCGCGTCGCTTCGCTCGCTGCGAAACTTCGCGTGGAACGATATGTGTGAGAGACGGGCGGGCGGTTACTCGCTTGAAAAATTAAAGCCTTTCTTTCTAGTAAGCCGATGCGATAAAGGAAAACCTCCTTTCTCGCATCGGCTTACTATATTTATATTTTTGGTTTTGCCTTTGCAGATTCTGATGGTGAGGAATCTGGTATAGCTGCAAGTACGTTAACGCAGCTTGCCTGTGGGAGGCCCCTATATATCGTCCCGCGCGCAGTTTCGCAGCGAAGCGAGAATGTTTGAGCACGGGATGATATATAGGGGCCTCCCACAGGCAAGCGAACATTAAGACGCTAGCGGATATGCGCGGGTTTTCCGCCCCAGTAGAAGCGGCAGAATGCGCGTTTTCTTTTCTGGGGCTTGCCTACGAGTTCCATGGTGGCGATGGCGATGTCTTTGGCTGCATGGGGGCGGCGTAGTACTTCGCCGTTGATGAGTAGGGCTTTGAGCGACTCCGGATGGTCGTGCAGGTGGCGCAACGTCACGATGAGCTCTCGTGCCGTGGTGACGTGCATGCTGGCGCCCATGCCGGTGAGCATAGTGGTGTTGGCCTTTTCCTGGCCATAGGACTTGCCCAGCAGGATCATCGGCAGATGTGCGCAGAGGCACTCGGTGACCGTGAGTCCGCCCGATTTGAGGATTGCCAGGTCGCAGCCGTGCATGAGGGCTGCCATGTCGTCGACATAGTCCAACACCGTGACGTTCTCGAGCTTCATGGCATCGAAGAGCGTCTTCAGCCGGGTGGCATACTCCACGTCTTTGCCGGGCAAAAAGACAAAGTGCATGTCTTCGAAGCTGCGCAGGAAGGGGAGTGTGTGGTCCATCGCCGCGCGAAAGCGGACGTAAGGCTGAGGCAAGCTTGCACCGGCCATTACCAGCACGACGGTCTTGTCGGTGGGGAGGTTGAACTTGGCTAGCTCTTCCTCGCGATCGTAATCCGTGTCGAATCCGGCGCGAATAGGAATGCCGGTGATGCGAATCTTTGTCTCGGGCACCTTGCGCGGACGCAGCGTTTCGGCCATAAATTCGTTGGCAACACAGAATAGATCGGTGTCCTTGTGGGGCCACCAGCCCTCGACTTCGTAGTCGGTCGGTACGCAGATGACCGGATAGTCGATACCCGTAATTACGCGGGCGCCCACGGCAACGTTGGCTGCCGTGATATGCGTTGCGACCACGGCTATGGGCCTGCGGTTACGAATATATTCGTTGAAGGCAGGAAACATAATTCGCGACCATGCCGTACCGCCACCCCAGAGAAGATGTCCCGTAAGCGTATATCGCCAGGTCAGGTCGTAAATGGGGCGCGTGGCTCCCGTAAAAGAAGCCGCGGTCTTATTGCCGTCGAATTTAATACGTCCAAAATCAAGGATATCGAGCACTTCAATCTCAACGTCCTCGGGGATGCCATTGGTGCCGCGGATGAGGTCGAATGCTTGCGCAATCGCATTTGCGGCGGCCTTGTGACCCGAGCCGACCGAGGCGTGCACGATGGTCACGAGAGGTTTTTGCTGTGCCAAGAGCGTGGTTTGCTCCGATTGGGGAGTGCTGTGCGTGAGCAGGGGAGCGTCGTCGCTCGTCTGCGTCTGATCCATCGATAACTCCCCTTCGACGTTGTATCACGGATTTATCATTATAGTGCATGAGTGTCACGTTCACGTAAATTTGGGTATGAGCGCAAAGAACGACAACGTTTCGACGAGAGGACTCTTCATGACTACCGATCAGACAATCGATGTTGCGATTATCGGTGGCGGCCCTGCGGGCTATGCTGCCGCCATTTATGCGGCGCGCGCCAACCTGACGACGACTGTCCTTGAGCAGGGCATGTCTGGCGGACAGATTGCCACGTCCAACGAGATTGAGAATTATCCCGGCATTCCGCTACTGAGCGGTGCCGAACTTGGTGAGCGGTTCCAACAGCATGCAGAAGGCCTGGGGGCTCAGGTTGAATGGAGTATGGTGACGGGCGTCGATTACGATGCCGATGCGGCTCTATTTATCATCCATCATGATATGGGCGATACAGCGGCCAAGAGCGTCGTTGCGTGCATGGGCGCCACGCCGCGTCCTGCGGGTTTTGTCGGCGAGGACACGTATCGCGGTCGTGGCGTTTCGTACTGCGCGACGTGTGACGGCATGTTCTTCCGTGGCAAACAGGTCTTTGTTATCGGAGGCGGCAATTCAGCATGCGAGGAGGCGCTGTTCCTGTCCGACATTGCCAGCAGCGTGACTATCGTGCTGCGTCGCGATCAGTTTCGTGCACCCGAGGGCGTTGTGAATAAGGTGCTTGCTAAAGACAATATTTCAGTTAGGTACCAAACTAGTATTGTTGAGCTTTCTGGTGAAGCGATGCCCACCACAATCACGTTCAAGGACAATGCGACTGGTGAAATGCACACTGAGTCCTTTGAACCTGGCTCGTTTGGCATTTTTGTCTTTACGGGGACGCAGCCACATACCGAGCTCGTTGAGCACCTAGTCGATCTGGCTCCCGACGGCGGCATTGTCACCGATGATTCCATGGCCACCCGCACACCCGGATTATTCGCAGCCGGCGATATTCGTTTCAAGCGTTTACGCCAGGTTGTGACCGCCGTATCGGACGGTGCTATAGCGGCAACCAGCGCATACGCTTTCCTACGCGGATAAGTACGATAATATATCTTATGTAAGGTTGTTATCTTTAAACAAAGTGGTTGGACGGTGCTTCAACGTGCTGTCCAACCACTTTTACTTAGCGGCTATGTGGTATGCAAAACTAGATAACCTAGAATACAATATAGAAAACGATCGGAGGCCTCTTATGAACCACGTCAAACATGTTATCCCGATGTCCGATACATCGGTCAGCATTAAGCCGGAGGATATTCAGCCGACGGTGCTGCCGGATGCATTTATTCAGTCCGATATGGTGGGTAAACTCAACGCGTTGAGTCTGCCACGCTATGACCAGCTGCCCAACGTAACGCTCTATCGCGATCAGGTTATTGAATATGTTGCGCTGTGGATGGAGCCGCTTTCGATTTGCGTAGAACAGCCCGTTATCACGCCTTCGATGATCAATAACTACGTGAAGGTCGGCCTCGTTCCTGCTCCGGTTAAAAAGCAGTATGGCCGTGAGCAGATTGCGCGTCTCATCGCCATTTGTATCTTTAAGCAGGTGCTGCCCATCGCTGCGGTTCAGGCACTTTTTAATATTCAGCGCTTGAGCTACGACGCTCCGACGGCTTTCGATTATGTAGTCGATCAACTTGAGGCATCGATTCGTGCGGCGTTTTCCGTCGAGCAGACCCCCGTGCCCGATACCGCACATCAGGTTACGCGCGAGTCGCTGCTCGTACGCAGTGCGGTTTCGTCTTTTGTATCGAAGGCGTACCTGATGAGCTACCTTAAGTTTAATGGGTTTAATAGCTAATCGAGGCATAAGATGGGCGGGATAAAGAGCCACTGGCCCCTTATCCCGCCCGTGCGTTTGTCCAGCTGGACATTATCGGCCCGAAGCCACGCCCATGCCGTAGCCGATGATGAGACCGTGCATCTCGGCGTAATAGGAATCTAGGCCGTTGCAGGGCATGACAATCGTCTTGGAGCCGGGCCAATGCTCGACAATGCGGTCGGCAAGCGCCTGGGCTCCAGCTTCATTCTCAACGTGATCGATGATGACCTCGCCGCCCATGAAACCCTCGGCCTCCATGGTGTCGACAATCTTGGTGAGCATCTTCTTTACGCCACGCGTGTGCCCAACGAGTTCAATTTTGCCCGCTTCGCTCGCCGTGCCCAAAATGCGGATATTGAGCTTGTTGGCAATAACGCCGGCTGCCTTAGGAATGCGTCCAGCCTTTGCAAGGTTCTCGTAATTACACAGGCTAAAGAGAATCTTGCTGTTCTGCTCCAAGCTATCGAAGTAGGTGCAGGCGTCCTCAAAGGAGACGTCCGGGTTACTTGCAAGATAGCGATCAAACAGTAAGAAGATCAGGTCCATCTTGCCGCCTGCGGCTCGCGAGTTAACCAAATGAATCTGACGGTTGGGCTCTTCGGCAAGCACCATGTCACGTGCGGTGGCCGCGGCATTGTAGCTCCCCGAGACGCCCTCGGAGATAGGCATGCAGATCGTCTTGTCGGCAAGCTTAAAGAGCTCAGCCCACTCCCCTACGCTTGGGCAGGCGCTCGATGATGCGCTGGCTTCCGATTGAATGGCAACATTAAGCTCGTGAACATCGAGCGAGAGGTCATCGACAAATTCACGCTCCCCTACTCGGATTTTAAGAGGCGCGAATGCAAAGGTGGTATGAGGTGCGGTTGGTTGCCAATCGCGAAGATTGCAGCTCGAATCTGAGATAAGTGCCCAGCTCATTGAGGGTCCTTTCTAGTTGTTCCTCAACAATTATAGCTATCTTTTGGACAGACGTTGTGCATATCTAGTATTCGAAACTAGATTGTTGCTTAAACGCAAAACGGGCGATTGAGATAAAAGAATGGACCTCGCTCCCAAAGGATACGAGGCCCATTGTTGTTTTCTGAGTTAAAACACTTAGTAGCGAACGAAAATGTAATTGTTGTTCATACCGGCTGCGACGGAGCTGATGATAACGCCCGTCTTGTAGTCGGAAGCATGGATCATCTGGCCGTTACCAATGTAGATGCCGGTGTGGTAAGAGTTAACCACGACGTCACCAGGCTGTGGATCGGACACGCGGGTCCAGCCCATAAAGGTGCCCGTGGTGCCAAGGCGGCAATAACGGCCGGTGAGGCAGTAGCTTACAAAACCGGAGCAGTCAAAGCTGTTCGGTCCAATGCCGCCCCAAGAATAAGCATAACCGAGCTTGCTGTAGGCGCGCGAAACAACGGTACCACCGTCAACGGACTGGCTCGGTGCGGAAGGCGTCGGAGCCGGAGCGGGCGTCACGGGCTGCGGCGTGGGGGCAGGAGCGGGCGCAGGCGCAGGCGTATTGCCGCCACCATTGTTGGTCGTGCTGCCACCATTATTGGTGTTCTCGGTCGTACCGGCGGTGTCGTTGCTCACCGTGGCCTTTTCGGCGGTGCTGGCATTGATGCCAGCCTGCAGTGCGGCGTTGGCCTCGGCCTCGGCAGCAAGCTCGGCCTGCAGCTGTGAATCCAGGGAGTTCACGACACTCTGGGCCTCAGCCTGCTGGGCATTGAGCTCGTCGACCTTCTTCTGCGTCGCGGCGACGTTCTTCTCCTGCTCGGTCTGCTTATCGGTGAGCTGCTGCTTAAGGTCCTTGACCTCCTGAATGGTCTGGGCCTGCTTGTCGGAAACCTTGCCGTAGTAGAACAGACGGTTGAGCATATCGCCCAGATCATCGACGCCCGTCAGAACCTGAAGGAGACTCAGACCGCCGGTCTTGTACTCACCGGCAACGTAGGACGAAAGCTTTGCCTGACCCTCCGCAATCTCTTGCTGCTTTTGCGTGATCTCGCCTGCAGTCTGATCAAGCTCCTGCGTCTGTGCGGAGAGTTCTTCATGAATTTGCTGGGTTTGCGTGCCGATCTGCTCGAGCTTGGTACGAGCAGCGGCAAGGTCGGATGCGGTATCGGCGTAGGCCGGAGCCACGAGGCCCAGGCCCAAAACACAAGCGAGGGTTGCCGTAGCAGCGCAGCGTGCCATGTTTCTGTGCGTGTTTGCTGTGCGCATGTAGCTTCCTTTCCGGTATCTAAGGGTAGCGGCTAGTCCACCGTTACCAGGCTAAAGAGCTCAACATCCTCGTTAGGAGGCGTGAGCTTCTTGCGCGGGTTGAGAAACGCAAGCTCAAGGATACAACCGTAGCCCACAAGCTTTGCGCCCATATCTCGCGCCAGTTTACCTGTTGCCTCGACGGTTCCGCCCGTCGCGACCAAGTCGTCCAGAATCAACACGGTATCTTTAGAGCTGATAGCATCGGCGTGGATCTCGATAGAATCCGTTCCATACTCGAGCTCATAGCTCTCGCTCACCGTCTTACGCGGCAGTTTACCCGGCTTACGTGCGGGAACAAAGCCAGCGCCCAGGGCGACGGCCACGGGCACGCCCACCATAAAGCCACGAGCCTCGGGGCCGACGACCTTGGTAATGCCCATGCCAGCAAAATGCTCGGCCAGGGCATCCACCATGGCCTTCAGAGCCTCGGGATTGCCAAAGAGCGGCGTGATGTCCTTAAAGACGACTCCGGGCTCGGGATAGTCGGGGATATCGACGATATGAGATTCGAAGTCGTACATGGCGTGACCTTTCATGGATTGCCGGGTGAACGGCGGTTATTTGCCCGTGTTAGCAGACGAGCTATGCGAGGGGGCAACGACCTTGGACGGCTGCACGAGCGACTCGTCGTGCGCGGCAACCGTGGGGACGCTTGCCCCATCGCTTTTAGCCTTGGTGGATTCGGAACGCGCGATCTCCTCATCGAGAGCATCGATGTCAGCGTCCTCGACCACGGCGTTGAGCGACTCAAAGACACGGTTCTTAAGGAGCGCGGTGTGAACACCCTCGGTGAGGTCGTGCAGCTTCTTAAAAGCACGCTCGAGCTTGGCGTCGCGCTCGTCATCGGAGGTATCCATGCCGAGCATGCTCACGAGAACCTGCTCAAACATCGAAGACTCGCGATTTGCCGACGATACGTACTGACGCAGGTTGCGCGGCTCAATGTGGAAGCGCGACAGCTCCGAGCAGTAACGGATAATCGGGAAATCTCGGCCATCGACGAGCTCTCGGTTCTGAGGGCTCTTGATGATGCGGATAAGATCATTCTCGGCAAGGGAGCGGATAAACGAGATCTCGACGCCGAGCATGTCGGGAATGGTCTCGATGGGATGCAACTTTTGCTTGGTCTCTTTGGGTTCCGTCTTAAGCGGAACATCGGACAGAAGACCCACCTCGTAAGCCAAAGTGGACAGGTCCGTTGCGTTTTCCAAGCGCTGCTTAATGACGTTGAGCGGCATGTAGCGGGTCTTCTGCAGGTGCAGGATGACCTCGAGACGGTCAACGTCTTCCTTGGAGTACTGGCGATACCCCTTAGGCGTACGATGAGGGGTGATGAGCCCCTCATCTTCTAGAAATCTAATTTTTGAGTTCGATAGATCGGGGTATGCGCCTCGAAGTAGGTTGACGACTTGGCCGATACTCAGATAGTTGCGTTCGGCCATTACCTACTCACCGGTTTCGATGCGCTCCGGCGTGCTCTCGTGGTAGATGAGCGTGAACGTACCGATCTGAACGGAAGAGCCGTCGTGCAGCGGAGCACCGTTGACGATGGCGCCGTCGACCCAGGTGCCGTTGAGCGAGCCCAGATCCTCAATACGGGCGCCCAGGCCCTCACGAATAATGCGTGCGTGGCTGCGCGAGACAGTCATGTCGTTGAGGAAGATGCCGTTCGCGGGATCGCGGCCGATGGTGGTCACGTCGTCCTCGAGCTCAAAGGCGGCTCCGGTCTGCGGGCCCTTGACGATGGACAGAACCGGAGCGGTGATGTGCGCGTTGGCCATAAGGTCGGGAACAGTGACATCGCTCGAAGGAACGCGGAAAACGCAGGTAGCGTCCGCAGTCTTATCGTTCTGAGGCATATTGTTAACCTTGTTGTCCATGACAACCCCTATCTAACGCGGCCACGCCGCAAAAAATGAACCGTACGTAATCATACCCCAATGAATCAGTCTTCGATTTCGGGGTTGAGAAAGTCGGTGTCCTCGTCCTCGGGATGCGCGATGGCCTGTTTAATGGCCACCCCTCCCTTAATGGAATAGATGACAGCGGTGAGCATGGAGAAGATGACGCCGCCGTACACAAAGAAGATGCCGAGGGGCACCGAGCTGCCATTGAGGCCTGGGAATGCCGTGAACGTGGCGGGCAGCAGATGCCAGCCGTCTATGATGGGGAACCCAAGCAGCATGAGCGAGAAGCCGGTCATGAGTAGCGCCGTGGCAATCTTGCCGGGAAAGACGACGTCAATGGGACGACGGTGATAATGGCGCACGATGAGCGATCCGATCCCTAAGTAAACATCGCGACCGATGATGAGTATGCAGACCCAGATGGGCAACTCGCCGCGTACCACCAGGCCCAGCACGCCGGTAAACAGCAGTGCACGGTCGCAGATGGGGTCCATAACCTTGCCGAGCCACGAGACCGTTTTGGTCATGCGGGCAATCTGACCGTCCATCCAGTCGGTGGAGGCCGCAATAGCATAGATGACAATGGCTACAACACGGTTGTTGTCCGTCACAAACAGGTACAGGAAGACGAGCGTGAGGACCAGGCGCGTAAAGGTGATGAAATTGGAGATCGTGAAGATCTTATTCGACGGGTAATCGGAAGTGCCGATAAGCTCCTTTTTGATCTTCTTTTTGATGCCCACAGGACTCCCCCGCTGGTAAACGACAAAACTTTCGATACTATACCCGTTCTAGCGATGTCTATCCAGCGTAAGCATAGAGAGTCCAGACATATGGAGGACGGTTCTGGGCTGTGCGCGATTCTACATTTGTGTACATCAGCCTCCAAAAACGACAATATTCGACATCTTTGGTGGCTGATGTACACGTTTTGATTCAGTGATTACATCGATCGGGAAAGCTGTTGCTTTAAGCAAATGAATCATGATGATTAAAAACAAAAAAAGGTCAGGCACTTAGTGCCTGACCTGCAAACTTCTGGTCGGGACGACTGGATTCGAACCAGCGACCCCTTGACCCCCAGTCAAGTGCGCTACCAAGCTGCGCCACGTCCCGAAGCTTTTGTCTGTTGCTCTGCTCTCGCTCGCAACAGGGAGTATATTAACCCGAAACTTTGGCCTTGCGCAAGAACTTTTTTAATTATTTTTGAGCAAGTCCAAAATTGTATCTGCAAGCTGGGCTTTTGTTAGCACAGGAAGTTCTTGCGTCCCTGCTGTGCTCACGATCCAAGCCTTATTAGTATCAGATCCAAAGCCCGAATCGGCGCGCGAGACATCATTGGCGATAATCGCATCGCATCCCTTGCGGGCCAATTTACGCTCAGCGTACTCCATGACGTTATCGGTCTCGGCTGCAAATCCGATCACACGGCGCTCGCCCTTCTGGCGCGAGAGCTCAGCCAAAATATCGACCGTCTCGACCAGTTCGATGCGATCCAAGCGCTCGTTGGCCTTTTTGAGCTTATGGTCGGCGGGAGCGGCGGGTGTGTAGTCGGCGACAGCCGCCGCACAAATGGCCGCATCGGCCGTCTGAAAGGCACCTAACGCCGCCTGCAGCATCTCTGCGGCGGTCTGCACGCGTACACACTCCACGCCGCGGGGAACATCGATCGATGTCGGTCCCAACACAAGCGTGACCTCAGCACCGCGGCGTACGGCCTCCCCTGCCAGGGCGATGCCCATCTTTCCCGACGACCGATTACCGATAAAGCGCACCGGATCGATCGGCTCATGCGTGGGACCGGCGGTGATGACGATGCGCTTGCCCGCCAGGTCCTGAGGTGCGGGGTTGAGCACCTCGCAGATGGCTTCGACAATGTCCTCGGGCTCGCTCATGCGCCCCGTGTCCACGTCACCGCAGGCAAGGTAGCCACTACCGGGGCCAACCACGTGCACCCCGCGGTCGCGCAGCGTGGCCATATTGGCCTGGGTTGCCGGCGCCTTCCACATGCCATTGTTCATGGCAGGTGCGATCACAATGGGTCGCGGCGTGGCGAGCAGCGTCGTGGAGATAAGGTCATCGGCAATGCCGTTGGCCATCTTAGCGATGATATTTGCCGTGGCAGGCGCCACGACCACCAGGTCGGGCTCCTGCGCGAGCGAAATGTGGTGGATGGGGTCAGAGGGGTCGTCAAACAGGCCCACAGCAATCGGCTCGCCCGTAAGCGCGCGGAAGGTGAGCGGCCCCACGAACTCCGTGGCATGCTCGCTCATAACAATCTTGACGCGTGCGCCGCGCTTTTGCAGCAGGCGCACGATATTGCACGACTTATAGGCGGCGATCCCGCCGGTAATGCCCAGCAGGATCGTTTTTCCCTCAAGTTGCATTGAATTATTGGGCGCCGCCATCGTTTACGCTTCCTTGCTCGGGAGCACCAGCAGTCGGTGGCAGTACGGGCAGTGCGTAATCTCACTACCGTCGTGGTTGAGGTCGCTCATGGACGATGCCTGCAGCGCGGTGTGGCAGACCGTGGGGATGTTGCCCTGAATGGTCTCGACAGCCAGGCCGCGGAACTGCTTGAGCAGGCGCTCGTAGTCGGTGAGCACGTCGGACGGCAGCGTGGCGGCAAGGGCGGTGCGCTCCTTGGTGGCGGCATCAATCTGTGCCTGGAGTTCGGCGGCCTTGGCGCGGGCGGCCTTGGTATCGGCCTTCACGCCCTCCTCGAACTTGGCGATGATGGCCTGCGCGCGAGCCTCGCGGGCGAGCGCTTCCTTATGGGCGACGATGACGTCTTTGCGGGTGTGCTCGATCTTGTCCAGACGCTTGGCCAGGGTGGCAAGCTCATTCTCCAGGTCCTGCACCTCGCGGTAATCAGAGCCGTCGACGTGACGCTTCTTGGCAGCCTCGATGGCGTAGTTGGTCTGGATCTCGGTGGTGTTGAGGTCGTCGAGCTCAATGTCCAAATCTTTGCGCTGGGCGTAGAGCTTTGTCATCTCGGACTTGAGCTTCACATAGGTCTTACGCTTTGAGGCGAGCTCCTTGAGCTCCGGCATATTGGCAAGTTCGCTCTTGTTACGGGCGAGCTCCAAATCGATCTGTTGCAGCTTGAGTAGCGTAGCGCCGGCGCTCATAAGTTCTCTCCTTTTGTCACAGTCCACCATTGGCAAGGGTTCAGTATTTTAATCGCATGACGGGGGTCGACCCCAGCGTCAACTGCAGAGTTCATCAAGATATCCACGAACGGCTCTTCGGAGCGGTCGTGCCCGAGCAGAATCACGCTCAGGCCACGCAAGGCAAGGTCCTGCGCCACGTGGTAGCCCGCCTCACCCGTCACGACAACATCTGCGCCTGCGGCGATGGCGAGCTCTCCAAAGTCGCCCAGGGAGCCGCCCAAAATGGCGACGGTGCGGCACAGGTGCTCGGCTTCGCCCCATACGCGCGGATCGCTGCCAAAGGCCGTGGCGGCACGGTTGGCGAGATTGCGCAGGTTGCAGGCGTCGTGGAGGGTCGCGAGTGCGCCCAGACCGGTGAGCTCAGGCTCGTCCACATGCTCCAGCGAGCTCATGAGCTCGGCGTCCAGCAGCTCACTCAGACGAACGCGCGCTTCGTGCGAGCGGTCCAGGTTGGTGTGAAGCGAGATGATGCTAACGCCACAACGAGCTGCCTCGTATAGTGCAGCGCTGCACTGGGGACGCGCGGAATCGGCCGGACAAAAGGCCTCGGGCGCCTTGATATAGATGGGATGATGCGTCAGCAGTACGTTGGCGCCGGCCTCGAGAGCGCGGCGTACGTTTGCCTCGGTCGCGTCGAGCGCGCAGGCCACGCCGGTGACCTTGGCTGCAGGGTCTCCAACGGACAGGCCTACATGGTCCCAGGGTTCAGTATCCGTCTTGGGATAGCGCGCCAGCAGGGCGCGCTCGAGCTCGGCGACAATCATGCGGCACCCACGATCGACAACAGCGTCTGGGCAAAGTCGTCCAGGTCGCCCGGGTTCACGCGGTCATCAAACGAGATGCGCAGCGACCCCAATGCCTGCTCGCGGCCGATGCCCATGGCGCTGAGCACGTGGCTCGGGTCCATGCTGCCGCTCGAGCAAGCCGATCCGGCCGAAACCTCAAAGCCGGCGGCATCGAGCTTAATGATGAGCTCCTCGGAGTCCATGCCGTCGACGTAGATTGAAACCATGCCCGGCAGACGGTCTGCCTGCGCATAGTCGCCCATCGTGGCGTGAATGCGAGGATGGGCCGTAAGCGTGGCGTAGAGCTTATCGGACAGGGCCTGCAGCGTGGCGCGCTCCTGGGCCACGTGGGGCGCCAGCGTGCGGGCGGCAGCGGCAAAAGCCAGCTGCGTGCGCAGATCCTGCGTACCGGCGCGACGGCCGGCTTCCTGTCCACCGCCAAAGATGCGCGGACGCAGCGGCGTGCGGTTCTTAAGGTAGAGCGCACCGGATGCCACGGGGCCGCCGATCTTGTGCGCGGCAACGGTCATAGCATCGACGCCCAGCTCGGTGACATCGAGCGGAATATGCAAGTAGCCCTGGATAGCATCGGTATGAAACAAGGCGCCGGCAGCATGTGCGGCGGCGGCCAGCTCGCGGATGGGCTGCACCACGCCGGTCTCATTGTTGGCGACCATAATGCTCACGAGCGCCACGTCGTCGCCGAGCAGCTCGACAAGCGTGGCAGGCTCAATGTAGCCCGCGCGGCAGGGCTGAACCAGGTCGACGGTAAAGCCGGCGGCGCGCAGCAGCGGTAGGTTGTCCAGAATCGAATCGTGCTCGATGGCCGAAACGATTACACGATTGCGCTTTCGATCGCGCTGACGAGCACCCTCGGCAAGACCGAGCAGCGCCAGCTGGTTGGCCTCGGTGCCGCCGTTGGTAAGGATGATCTCGGACGGGCGAACGCGTGCGCCAAAGCTACGGGCGATCTCGCGGCGTGCAACCTCCAGACGCGCGGCGGCCTTGCGGCCAAGCGAGTGCAGCGAGTTGGGGTTGACGCCGGCAAGCTCGCTGTCGTCATATTCGCGCTGCGCAAGGCGCGCCTCGGCGCGCATGGGCGTCGAGGCAGCATAGTCAAGATTCACGGGTATGCGGTTTTGACCTGCGGTCATAAGGGTTTATGCCTCCTGTGCGGCCTCGTTGCCCAGCTTCTGCAGCAGCGCAACCTCGGCAGCGGGATCTTCGGACTTAAATACGGCGGAGCCGGCTACGAGCACGTTGGCGCCGGCCTTGACGACCTCGGCGATGTTCTTGGAAGAGATACCGCCATCGACCTCGATCAGCGGCGACACGCCGTGGCGCTCACACATGGCCGTAAGCTCGTGAAGCTTGGGCAGCGTGCCCGGGATAAAGCTCTGGCCGCCAAAGCCAGGGTTCACGCTCATCAGCAGCACCATATCGACAACGTCGATGATGCTTTCGAGTACGCACACGGGGGTGGCGGGGTTGAGCACCACGCCGGCCTTGACGCCGCGCTGCTGCAGATGCGTGAGCGTGCGGTGCAGGTGCGTGGAAGCCTCGTAGTGCACGGTGATCATGTCGGCACCGGCGTCGGCGTACCAATCGACCGTCTCGTCGGGGTTCGACACCATGAGGTGCGCGTCGACCGGTACATCGGTGGAGCGCTTGACGGCCTTAAGGATGTCAACACCAAAGGTCAGATTGCCGGTAAAGTGACCGTCCATAACGTCGAAGTGCACGTAGTCGGCACCGGCGATCTTGTGGAGTTCGCCCTTGAGGTTGGCCATGTCGGCCGAGAGGATGGATGGAGCGATTTTGATGGAACCCATGGTAGTAGCCTTTCTGCGCTAGTCGGCAAGTCCGTAGAACTCTTGAGAGGGGACGCGGTCGGTAAGAATCTCGAGCGCCCTATCCAAAGTAACACCGTTGTAGAGCGTTTGCTCCACGGCAAAGGTGAGCGGAATGTCTACGCCCAGTGAACGGGCAAGCTCGCTGACGCTGCGGGCCGCGACGGCACCCTCGACCACCATATGCGTGCGCGCCTGGTACTCGTCGAGCGACACGCCATGAGCGAACTCGTAGCCAAAGGTGCGGTTGCGCGAATGCTCCGAAGTGCAGGTGGCGATAAGGTCGCCCATGCCGGCAAGTCCCATGCACGTTATGGCCTGACCGCCGCGGGCGTGTACCAGGCGGCTGATCTCGGCCAGCCCGCGCGTCATGATGAGGGCGAGCGTGTTATCGCCGGCACCCGAGCCGGCAGAGATGCCGCATACGATAGCAATGACGTTTTTCATGGCACCGCAGACCTCGACGCCCGTCATGTCCTGCGACAGGTAGATGCGGAAGGCCGTGGACAGGAGCAGGTCCTTAAAGGTCTCCCCTATCTGCGGATCTTTGCTGGCGATGACGGCGGCCGAAAGCCCGCCGCGGCAGATCTCCTCGGCATGATTGGGGCCCGAAAGCGCCGCCACGCGCCGCTCGTTGCCGATCTCGCTGGCAATGACCTCGCTCATGAGCAGGCCGGACTCGGGCTCGATGCCCTTGGTGAGGCACAGAACCGGCGTCTCGTCCGCGATGAACGACGCCGCCTGGTGGCAGACGCCACGCAGGTGCGTCGAAGGCACGGCAAAGATGATGGCCTCGACGCCGTCGAGCGCCTGGGCCAAATCCGTCGTGGCGACAACGTTTTCCGGCAGCACGTAGTCCACCAGATAGCGGGGGTTGCGATGCTCGCCGTTAATGCCGGTGGCCGTCTGCTCGCTATGGGCCCACATGGTCACGCGCTCGGCTCGCGCGGCGGCAAGGCCGGCGACGGCGGTTCCCCAGGAGCCGGAGCCAATCAGCGCAACATTCATGACTCTCTCCTACTTATCGTCGGGCTCGGTGACGCGTTTGGTAAACGAGAGCTTGGACTCCTTACCGGTCATGAGCTTTTTGATGTTCGCGCGATGGGCCCACACTACGGTGATGCCGATCATTGCCATGCAAAACTTGAGGCCCAGGCTGCTGTACGGAAAGACCGCGCAGGCAGCGATGGGAAGGCCGATGGCCGCGGCAAGCGAGCCCACCGACACAAACTTGGTGATGGCGACGGCCACGATAAACATGCCCAGCAACGAAAGTCCGATGGGCCAGTACCAGGCGAGAATAACGCCCAGGCCCACGGCGATACCCTTGCCGCCATGGAAGTTGAGGTAGGGCGAGAAGATGTGGCCCCACACCGCTGCCAGGCAGATGACGCCGAGCATCCAATCGCCGGCGGCACCGGGAGCCATAATGCTCACAGGGAAGCCGTAGCCCACGCTCGCGATGAGTGGACGCGCGATAAGGACGCAGATGGCGCCCTTAAGGCAGTCGAGCAGTAGCGTGAGCGCGGCAACCTTGGGGCCGGCTACGCGCAGGGCGTTGGTGGTGCCGATGTTGCCGGAGCCCGCCTTGCGAATGTCGGTGTGGTTGAACACACGGCCCAGGATCAGGCCAAACGGAATCGCTCCGATAAAGAACGAGACCACAGCGCAGATGGCGGTCAGCAGAATCGGATTAAGCATCCTTTTGCTCCTTCTTCCTAAAGAAGAGTCGAATGGGCGTGCCAGCAAAATCGAACGTGGAGCGCATGCGGTTCTCCACGTAGCGCTGGTAGGTGTCATTGACCAGGTCGCTGTGGTTGACGAAGAACGTGAACGTCGGCGGATTGACGCCCGTCTGGGTCACGTAGTGCATGCGCAGGCGGCGCTTGCCGTCTACCACGGTGTGGCCGAACTCGCGCAGGTCGGTGAGGAACGTGTTGAGGCGCGAGGTGCTGATCTTTTGCGAGCGCGTCTTCTCGGCGGCGTCGACCATGCCCCAGATCTTCTCGATGCTGCGGCCAGTCAGGGCAGAGATGCGCAGGTACTGGGCCCAGGGAGCCATGACGCCCAGACGGCGGTCAATGGTCTCCATACAGGCCTCGCGCTTGCGGTCATCGTCGAGCAGGTCCCACTTGTTGAGCAGCACCACGATGGCGCAGCCGCGCTCGATGGCCAAGCCCATGACCTTCTGGTCCTGCTCGGTGACGCCCACGGAGGCGTCGACGACGAGCAGCGCCACGTCGGCGCGGTCGATGGCGCGCAGGCCGCGGACCATGGAGTAGTACTCGATGTTCTCGTACACGGTGCTCTTCTTGCGAATGCCCGCGGTGTCGACCATGCGGTAATGCTTGCCGTTGCGCTCCACGACCGTATCGATGGCGTCGCGCGTCGTGCCGGCGATGTTGGACACGATGGAGCGGTCGGCACCCAGGATGCGGTTGAACAGCGAGGACTTACCGGCGTTAGGGCGGCCGATGATGGCGACGTTCAGCGCGTCGGGGAACTCATCGGCGACCTCGTCCTCCTCCTCGGGAAGTAGGGCGACGATGTCGTCGAGCAGGTCGCCCGTGCCATGGCCGTGAAGGGCCGAGAGCGGCGTGGGCTCACCGATGCCGAGCGAATAGAACTCCCAGATGCTGTCGTTCTCGCGATCGGGGTTGTCGAGCTTGTTCACCAGCAGAAAGACCGGCTTGTCGCAGCGCTTGAGCATGCGGGCGACCGACTCGTCCTCCTCGGTGACGCCGGTGCGGCCGTCGACCACAAACAGGATGACGGCGGCTTCCTCGGCGGCGGCGAGGGCCTGGTCGCGAATGGACGTGGCGAAGACGTCATCGCTCTTGAGCGGTTCGATGCCGCCCGTGTCGACGATGGTGAACTCGCGGCCGTTCCAATCGGCCGTGTGGTACGAGCGGTCGCGCGTGACGCCGCGGGACTCGTGGACGATGGCGTCCGAGGTCTGGGCCAGGCGGTTAACGAGCGTGGACTTGCCCACGTTGGGGCGTCCGACGACGGCGACGATAGGTTTCATCTGCACTCCTTTAATGGGTAGGGTCAGTGGAAATGTTAGAGTCCGCGGGCACAATGCCAAGGATGTGCTCCAGGGTATTGAGCAGCTCATGCGGCATGGTCGACACCACATGAACCTCGGCGCCGCGACTGGTAAGGCTTGCGAGTAAATCGTCACAATGATACTCGTCAAGCGTCATGCCGTCAGCGTTGAACATGAGCTTAGGCACAAAGAGCATAACCCCCGAGAGGTCCTGCGGCAGCTGCTCCAGAATGTCACACGCGACGATGAGGCCGGTCACGTCCACGTTGCCGCCAAAGTAGCGGTTCTTGATGGCCGTGACAGTGCCGGCGAGTCCCTGCGGCGATTCCACGAAACGTGCCACGGTGTCGCGTGCGCTGGCGCCCGAGAGGCACAGCAGGTGCTGGCTGCGAGCGGCGATGGCCTCGCGGACGCGGGCCAGTCGCTCGGCATCGGCGGCAAGCACATCGTCCGTCTCGTCTAGGTATGAGCGGATCATGCCGATACCGTCGTAGTACTGCGGATAGCCGTCGTAAAAGTCCGCCTCGGGCGGCTCGATGCCGGCGTCCAGGTAGAACTCGTCGCTCATCTGGAAGGTGTGGCGGCCAAAACGCTCGAAGGCGCGGTCCTGGTAGGGACGGATCATGGCAATGGTCTCGCGCGCTAGCTCGGGCTTGTCGCTGTAGGACCAGCTAAAACGGTTCTGGTGCTTGGTAAAACCGAGCGGCACAATGCCCAGGCTCGTGATCTGCTCGTGCTCCTCGCAAAAGCGCAGAGTCTTTTCTAGCTCCTCGCCGTCGTTCATGCCGGGGCACAACACGATCTGCGCGTGAATCTCTATGCCGGCGGCCATGATGGCCTCGAGTACGTCCATGCCGCGCTGGGCGTTGCGGCCCATCATACGACGGCGGACGTCGGGGCTCACGGCATGGACCGACACGTTCATAGGGCTCATGTTGCGTTGGATGACGTTTTGCACGTCCTCGTCGGTGAGGTTCGTGAGCGTGACGAAGTTGCCCTGCAAAAAGCTCAGGCGGTAGTCGTCGTCGCGAATATAGAGCGTGGAGCGGCCGCCCTTGGGCAACATGGTCATAAAGCAGAACACGCAGGCGTTTACGCAGGTACGCATGCCGTCGAAGATGGGGCCATCGAACTCCAAACCCCAGTCCTCGCCCGGGAAGCGGTCGAGCTCGACGGGGGTGACGGTGCCGTCGCGCGGGTCGAATACCTCCAGCTCGACGGTGTCGTCGTCTGCCTCCCAGAGCCACACGATCATGTCGGTGAGCTGCTCGCCGTTGACCGTGAGCACGCGCATGCCCGGCTCGATACCCACATCCCATGCGGGCGATTCGGGACGCACGTTCTTTACGAGCGCGCCCTCACCCGGCTCGGGGTCGCGGCTGCGCCCGTAATCGGCCACCTCGGCGGCGTATGCGGGTACGGTCTGGTCCATGGTTAGCGGTAAAGCTCCTTGATGCGCTCGACGGCGCGCTCGATGTGTTCTTGCGGGGTGGAGGCTCCGGCGGTGATGCCGATGTGGTGAGCGTCGGTAAACCACGCGTCCTGGAGCTCGGAAGCTTCCTCGATATGATGCGTGTGCTCGCAGGCGTCTGCGCAAATTTGAGCCAGGCGGCGGGTGTTGCCCGAGTTCTTGCCGCCTACGACGACCATGCAGTCGCAGCGGTTGGCAAGTGTGGCTGCTGCCTGTTGACGCTCGCTCGTGGCGGCGCAGATGGTGTTGATCACGCGCAGCTCCTGCACGCGCGGGGTGATGGCAGCCACGACCTCGGCGAGGTTCTGCGCGGTCTGGGTGGTCTGCACGACGAGGCCTACCTTGCCCTTGAACGGCAGCGCGTCCGCATCAGCGGCGCAACTCACGACCTGCGCATCGTCGCCGGCGTGACCCAGAATGCCCTCGACCTCGGGATGCCCCGGCTCACCCACGACCACCACGTGGTAGCCCTCGCGCACCAGGCGCTCGGCTGCCACGTGAACCTTCTTGACGTAAGGGCAGGTGGCGTCGATGACGTTAAGGCCACGCTCGCGAGCGGCATCGATGACCTGCGGCACCACACCGTGGGCGCGGATGATCACGGTGCCGGTTGCGGCATTATCCAGGTTCTCGGCCAAGCCAACGCCTGCCTCAGCGAGCTCGCGTACCACGATGGGGTTATGAATGAGCGGACCCAAGGTATGGACCTGAGTGCTCTCCCCTGCCTGCGGGGCGGCGGCTAGCGCCATATCGAGCGCACGCTGTACGCCGTAGCAAGTACCGGCGTGGGCGGCGATCTCGATGGTAGGCGCGGTTGCCTGGTCGGACGCAGTCGCGGCGGTGTTCGTCACATTCTCGCTCATGGCTAGAACCTGCCCGGATGCTCGGCGCACAGCTCGTCTCGCATAGCGTAGACGCGGTTCATGGCCTCGGACTCAAACCATTCCAGGCGCTCCGTGCGTTTAAGCCCGGCCGGTGCGTCGGAAAGCGAGACGGCCTTGCCGGCGCGGATCCAGCACTTCTTGGGGCGCATGAGCTTTTTGCCCGCAGGCGTAATATCGGACCAGCCGCAGATGGCGAGCGGGTTGACGGGCGCCTTGCCCATCTGGGCGATGAGCGCAAAGCCGCCGTGGACCTCGGGCTTGATATCGCGCGAGCGGATGCGCGTGCCCTCGGGGAAAATCAGGACGTCCTCGCCTCGCTGCAGCGCATGCTGGGCGGCGCGCAGGCACTTCATATCGGCAGTACCACGCTCCACGGGGATGCCGCCAACGCGGCTGAAGGCCCAGCGCACAATCTTGCTCTTGGCGAACTCGGACTTAAAGATGGGACGAATGCGGCGCCCCCCAAAGAACAGCGCCGTCTCCACGGCCAAGAGCTCGGCCATCGAGGTGTGGTTGCAGATGACCACGCTGCCGCGGCCTTCTTGGCGCTCAAACAGCAGGTCGGCATCCTCGACCTTCCAGCGCCACATGAGCTTGGAGAAGGCCCAAAGGATGGCCATAACCACGACGACAGTGCCGCGGATGAGCGCCGGGAACTCGGCGTAGGGGGCGTTGTAATAGTCCTCGGGCGTCTGCTTAAACAGGCGCATGGGCTACCTCCTTTGGTTGATGAGGTCCTCGATTATCGAGACGACCTCGTCGATGGTGTGGGCGGTGGAGTCGACGTGTACGGCGTCCTCGGCGGGCACGAGCGGGGCGACCTCGCGACTGCTGTCGAGCTTGTCGCGCTGCTTAAGGGCGTCGAGCGTCTCGTCGACTTCGGCTTCGAGTTGCGCGGACGTGAGCGGCTGGGCGTAGTTTTGGTGACGCTGCAGCACGCGGCGGCGGGCGCGCTCGCGCGGGTCGGCGGTCAGGAAGACCTTGACTTGCGCGTTGGGGAACACGACGGTTCCGATGTCGCGACCCTCGGCGACGATATCGCGGTCCTCGGCGGCGCGGCGCTGGTGGATGAGCATGGCGGCGCGCACGGCCGGATAGGCCGAGACCTTGGACACGTTGGCGTCGACCTGCGGGGTGCGGATGGCGGCCGAAGCGTCCTGGCCGTCAATGGTCAGGCGCGTGTCCTCGCCGGTGCCGTTGGTAAAGCGGATCTCGATCTGCTCGGCGAGGGCGTCGATGGCCGCCTCGTCGTCCAGATCGATGCCGCGGTCGAGCGCGGCGAAGGTGACGGCGCGGTACATGGCACCCGTGTCGAGCTTGTTAAAGCCCAGCTGGCGGGCGATCTCCTTGGCGATGGTGGACTTGCCGGAACCGGCGGGGCCGTCGATGGCGACGATCATGCAATGCTTCCTTTCGATGGTTGACGTGCTGGTATGGTTCGCGGGCGTTGGGGCGCGGCGGGTTGCCTAGCCCGTGTAGCGCTCGCGGAAGGTGTTGCGCTTGGGTGCGGAGCCGTGGCTGCCGTGGTGACGCGTGCGGCTGGCGGGCGTGTCTTGGGGCTTGCCGCCGCGTATGGCGCTTGCCTGCTTGGGCGGGATGCCGCCGCTTTTTAGGATCTGCACCTCGCGGTCGGTGAGCTCGCGCCACGAGCCCTTGGCCACGCCCTCGAGCTCCAGGCCGGCAAAGTTGCAGCGATGCAGACGGATTACCGGATGGTGAATCTTGCTCAGCATGCGCTTGACCTGGTTCTTGCGGCCCTCGCGGATGATGACCTCCACGGCGGTGGTGCCGGGCTTAACACCTTGCGGAGCCACGGCCTCGGCCTCGCGCGCGGTAATAACACGGCAAATTGCCGGCTGGCACAGGCCGTCGTCGAGCTCGATGCCGCGACGCAGCGGTTCCAAGTCGCGATCGGTCAGTTGCCCGTCCACGAGTGCCTGGTAGGTCTTGTAAACGTGCTTGCTGGGGTGCAGCAGATCCTGTGACAGGTCACCGTCGGTGGTAAAGAGCAAAAGGCCCGTGGTGTCGCGGTCCAGGCGACCCACCGGGAAAAGTCCCGGAAAGCGTTCGCGGGGGACCAGGTCGGCTACGCAAGGGCGCTCCTGCGGGTCGCTCATGGTGGTGAGGTAGCCGGTCGGCTTGTAGAGCATCAAGTACACGGCACCCTGGTTGAGCTTGACGGGCATGCCGTCGACCTCGATCTGGTCGCGGTTGACGTCGACCTTGGTGCCCAGTTCGGTCGCGACCTCGCCGTTGACGGTCACGCGACCGGCGGTCATCAGGTCCTCCGAGCCGCGGCGGCTCGCCACGCCCGCGCGCGCCAAAAAGCGCTGCAGGCGCATGGTGTGCGGATAGACGGGCTGGGCGTCGGTTGCGGGTGCTGCGTTGCTCATGGCACGCGTCTCCCCTACTTCGTTAGTCCTCGTCATGCAAATCCTCCGAGGTCTCGTCGACGACCAGAGTCTCCAAGTCCTCGACTGCCTCAACATCTTCAACATCTTCAACATCGGTATCGAGTAGTTCGCGCTCTTCGTCTAGGTCCTCGGCCTGCTCCTCGAGCGTGGACTGAATGCTGCGGCCGCTCAGGCGCTCGCGGATAAACTGACGCGACTGCTCGTCGGGGGCAAACTGCTCCAGATCGGGCAGGTCGCGGGTGGAGCGCAGGCCGAACTTTTCCAAGAAGGCGTTGGTCGTGCCGTAGATGATGGCTTGACCGCGCTGGGGATCGCGGCCGAGCTCGCGCACCAGGCCCTTGTCCACAAGCGACGCGATGACGCCGTCGGAGTTGACGCCGCGGATGCCCTTGACCACCTCGCGCGTCACAGGCTGGTGGTAGGCGATGACGGCCAGTGTTTCGAGCGCCGCCTGCGATAGCTTTTGCGTGTCCCAGCTCAACACATAGGCCTCGACCACGTCGTGGTAGGCGGGGTGCGTAAACAGGCGCCAGCCGCCGGCGACCTCGCGCAGCTGAAAGCCACGGTTGGCCTCCTCGTACTCAACCTTGAGCTCGGCGAGCAGCGACGCGCACTCGCCGGGGGCGATATCCACTGCGCCGGCCAGCGCGGGCGCACTCACCGGGTCGCTCGATACTAGCAGCAGCGCCTCGAGGGCGCCTTTTAGGCTGTTTGCCTCCAGCGTGGAAAGGGTTGACATGGTTGCGGCTCCTATTCGGTGAGCTCGGGGCCCTCGCCGGGCACGTAGGCCTCGGCGCCCTCGACTCGGTTGATGCAGATGGTTCCGAAGATCTCGTCCTGGCTCAGCGTGAGCGAGCCGCGCTTGGCGAGCTCAAGCATTGCCAGGAAGGTGACGACGAGCTGCTCGGTGGTGGCATCGCCGTCTAACAGCTCGCGGAAGGTGCAGGTTTGGTGTGCCATGGTAAAGCGGTCGACCGAGGCCACCGTCAGGTCGAGCGGCACGCGATGCGGCGCCACGTGCTCGGCCTCCAGCAGGAAGGTCTGGCGCTTGCCGTCCAGGTCGGCACAGATGACGGCGAGGCCGCGCAGGGTGATGCCAGCCAGGTAGTCGGGCATAAGGCCTAGGAACTCGGGATCGGGGCCGGCCACACGCGGGTGCATGCGGCTTTCGGCCTGCATGCGGGCACCGAGGGCCGCAGCCGCGCCTTTAAACTGCTTGTAGGCAATCAGGCGCTGGATCAGGACCTCGCGCAAGGCGTCGCCGTCGAGCGCGCTGAGTTCTTCGAGGTCTTCGTCGAACTCGTCATCGTCGTCATCGACTTTGCGCGGGGCCTCCTGCGGCACCAGAGAGGCGGCCTTGATGTCCAAAAGGGTTGCTGCAACCAGCAAAAAGTCGCTCGCCACGTCCAGGTCCAGCGCCTCGATGCGCTCGGCCTCGGCAAGGTATTGTTCGGCCACCTCGCTGATCGAGATGGCGCCGATATCAACTTTTTGGCGGGTTACCAGCTGCAGCAGCAGGTCGAACGGTCCGCTGTAGACCTGCGTCGACACGCGATACGACATCTTCGACCTCCTTTGACGGCGCCTTCGCGGCGCGGTTTGGGTGCATGTTGCGACCGTTTTGCACGGTCGACCTGTTAGTTTACCTTAGATACCGGCGATTGCGAAGTTAAGCAGCTGCTCAGCAAGTGGATACACGGTAACGTCGAAATAGCGGCCGATCACATCGATGCCGGTCCACATGGGCAACAGGTACAGAACCAGGATGAGGATGGGCATGGCGTATTGCTGCAGGCGGTAGTAGTTGGCGAGCGCCTTGCCCTTGAGGAACGGCACGATAATCGATGAGCCGTCGAGCGGCGGGATCGGGATGAGGTTAAAGAACGCGAGCGACAAGTTGACCACGATAAACGTGGCGCCGAAGTTCATAATTTGCGACGCCAGGGCAAATGACATGCTGGTGTAGAGGTTGCCATAGGTCAGGCGCATGAGGGCGGCAGCAAGACACGCGAGTGCGATGTTCGATGCGGGGCCGGCTACGCTCACCAGGACCTCGTCGCGCTTGGGGTGCTTGAGGTTGTTGAGGTAGACGGGCACGGGCTTGGCGAAGGCAAACACCGGGCCACCGGCGGCAAGCATCAGCAGCGGCAGGATGATGGTGCCAAACGGGTCGATATGGTTGAGCGGGTTGAGCGAGACACGACCGCGCGATCGGGCCGTCTTATCGCCGAGTGCCCAGGCCGCGGCGGCGTGCGCACTCTCGTGGATGACGATGCCCACAATGACGGCGACGGCACTCGCGAGCAGGTTCATGATGTAGCTGCTGGACATGGCGCTCCCCTAGCGGACGCGGCGCGAGGCGCGCGTGAGCAGGTAGTCAGCCACAAACAGGATGACGGCCACGATGGCGTAATCCAAGCGGAACACGCCGCCAAAGGGCGAGGTGATGACGCCGTAGCCGGCGATGGCGCTCGGCAGCGCGCGCGAAAGCTCAACGACAAAGCCCACGATCTGCAGCTTGGCGGAGAGGCCGCTAAAGCACAGCAGCACGGTCATCGCGCTCATAAAGATGCCGCAGATGCGACAGGCGATGGCGATGACGCTCATCGCCACGGCAGCGGCCTTACGAGAATTCACGCGCGGTCTCCTCTTCGATCTGGGTGGAAAGCTCCAGCCATTCGTCCTCGAGCTTGGGCAGTTCTTGCTTAAGGCCGTTATATTCCCCCAGCGCGGCATTGAACTTGTCCTGATCGGCATAAAGCTCTTCGCTTGCCATCAATTCCATAAGCTCGTCATAGCGGGCACGCTTTTTGTCGAGCTCGGCCTCGATCTTCTTGAGCTGGTTGCGCACGCCCTTGAGCTTTTTGTTGAGTGCGGCGCGGGCCTGGGCCTCGGCGCGCTTTTGCTCCTTGGTCTTTTTACCCTCGGCTGGCTTGGCGGCCGCGGCGGGCGCATCAGGCTGGGCCGCGGCGACCTTAGTGGACTTGGCCGTGGCCGGCGCGCTCTCCCCTGCCGCCTCGGCGGCGGCGCGGGCTGCGAGGTCCTCGCGCTTGTAGAGGTAGTAGTCGTAGTCGCCGTCGTAGACCGTGACCTTGCCATCGCGGATGTCGATGACGCGGTTGGCCACGGCGCGCACCAGGTGCTCGTCGTGGCTGATCAGCACGATGGTGCCGGGGAAGTTTTGCAGGGCGTTCTCGAGCATGTCCACCGAGTCGATGTCCAGGTGGTTGGTGGGCTCGTCCAGGCACAGCAGCGCCTCGGGGGCCACGAGCATCTTGGCCAGTGCCAGACGCGCTTTTTCGCCGCCGGAGAGGACGCGGACCTGCTTTTCGATTGCGTCGTTGTCGCTAAATAGGAAGGCGCCCAGCAGGCTGCGCTGCTGCGGCACGGTCCACTTGGGCGTGACGGTGTCGATCTCTTGCAGGACGGTGTTGGACTCGGTCATGCCTTCGAGCGCGTGCTGGGCATAGTAGGCGACGCCGACGTTGGTGCCCAGGTCCCGGGTGCCGGTGGTGGGCGGCTCCAGGCCGGCGAGGATCTTCATGAGCGTGGACTTGCCGGCGCCGTTGGGGCCGACGAGCGCCACGTGCTCGCCGCGGTAGAGCTTGAGGTCGATATCGCTGTAGATGTGCTTGTTGCCGTAAGACTTGGACACGCCCTCCAGACCCACGACCATGTCGCCCGAGCGCGGTGGGTCGGGGAACTTAAAGTCGATGTGCTTGTGGCCCTCGGGCAGGATGACGAGCTCCTTTTTGATCTGCTCGATCTTGCGGATGCGCTCCTGGGCCTGGGCGGCCTTGGTGGGCTTGTAGCGGAACTTGTCGACGAAGACCTGCATGTGGGCGATGTCGCGCTCCTGAGCAGCACGCTTGGCGCGCATCTGCTCCAGGTTGTCCTCGCGCTGCTTGAGATAGCTGCTGTAGTTGCCGGTGTAGGTGGTCACGCGGCGGTTTTCGAGGGCGGCGACGTGGTCGACGCAGGCGTCCATGAAGGTGCGGTCGTGGCTGACGATGAGGACGGCGCCATCGTAGTTCGCGATAAAACCGCGAAGCCACTGGACGCTTTCGAGGTCCAAGTGGTTGGTAGGCTCGTCCAGAAGCAGCAGGTCGGGGTGGCGCAGAAAGAGCTTGGCGAGCGCGATGCGCATTTGCCAGCCGCCCGAGAACTCGGAGCACGGGCGCTCAAAGTCAGTAACTTTGAATCCTAGGCCGGACAGGATTTTGCGGGCGTTGCTCTCGAGCTCGTAGCCGCCCAGGTGCTCAAAGCGGTCCTGGACCTGGCCGTACTCGTTAAGGAGTGCGTCAACGTCCTTGCCCTGCTCGGAGAGCTCGGTGATCTGGGCCTGCAGCTCGTTGGCGCGCTCTCCCATGCGGCGGATTTCCTTGGCCGCCGCCATGACCTCGGCGAGGATGGAAGTGTCCTTGTGCTCCAGGTTGGTTTCCTGCTCTAGGTAGCCCACCTGGCAGTCCTTGGCGTACTGGACCTGGCCGGCGTCGGGGCTGTCGATGCCCATGATGATTTTGAGCATGGTGGTTTTACCGGCGCCGTTGGGTCCCACGAGCGCAAAGCGTTCGCCGGGGTTGATCTGGAAGGACGCGCCGCTAAAGAGGACGCGCGCGCCGAAGCTTTTTTCGATCTTGTCGACCAGGAGGATCATGGTGCCGCCTTTGACCTTGTGTGCCAATAT
>CAUAEH010000013.1 GCA_958427975.1 uncultured Collinsella sp.
GGGCGCGATGCGTTTGGCGATGTGCTCGTGGCGGGGCTTCAGGATGCCGGCGTGGGCGTTGAGTTCGTGGCGCGGCGCGACGACGTGGGGACGGGAACGGCGACCATCATCCGCTGTGAGGGCGACAACCGCATCATACTGTCACCGGGCGCCAACCATGCGCTTGCGGGCGAGGATGTGGCCTGCGCCCTGCGTTGTCTGGTGGCCGACGAGCTCGATGGCGACGCCAACGAGCTCGCCCCGGCTGCCGGAAGCGTCTTTATCGCCCAAGGCGAATGTGACCTTGCGGCGACTGCCGAGGCGCTTGTTTGCGCTCACGAGCTGGGGTTCTATACGGTCTTTAATCCAGCGCCTGCCTGCGAGTTGCCTGCGGAGGCCTGGCCTGCGGTCGACCTGGTCTGTCCCAACGAGACTGAATGCCAGGTGCTGACGGGCATCTTGCCCGCGGATGATGCGAGCTGCGTCGCGGCGCTCAATGCCCTGCTCGCCAAGGGTGCCGGGGCTGCGGTCATCACGTTGGGCGGCGCCGGGTCGGTTACGCTCGGCGATGACGGCGAGCCGCTGCGTATGCCGGCGCTTTCGAGCACAGTAGTCGATACCACGGCCGCCGGCGATACGTTTATCGGCGCGCTTGCCGCGGCTCGTCTGGAGGGGCTGCCGCTCTTTGAGTGCATGGCCGCGGGTGCTCGCGCCTCGGCAGTGACGGTGTCGCGCCTGGGCGCTCAGCAATCGATTCCCACGCGCGCCGAAGTTGAACATTGGTTTGGTTAAACGATAAAGACGGAGAAGCGGAGTAGAACAATGGCAATCAAGAAGCTGATCCTTGATCTGGATATGGGTGTGGACGATGCGATGGCGCTGGCCTATGCCATCGCGAGCCCCGAGGTGGAGCTCGTGGGCATCACCACGTGCTTTGGCAACGTGCGCGTCGAGCAATCGGCGCACAACTGCCTGGCGGTGCTCGATCTGCTGGGTCGCCCCGAGGTTCCGGTGTACCTGGGCGCCGATCGTCCCATTAAGGCGACTGAGCCCTATACACCGCCGGCGTCCACCACGCTCATCCACGGCAAGAACGGCATTGGCGGGGCGAGCGTGCCCGCGTCGCCGTACGAGCCGGTGGGGGCGACGTCGGCCGACGGTAACGCGGCGGTCGATTATCTGATCGATGCCGCGCGCACCTATGGTCCCGATCTGGTCTACGTGGCGACCGGTCCGCTCTCCAACTTGGCACTTGCCTTGGAGCGCGATGCGGCGGCGATGATGTCTATCGGTCGCGTGGTCGTGATGGGCGGTGCGCTTACCGTGCCCGGAAACGTGAGTGCGGGCGCCGAGGCCAACATGGCAAGCGATCCCGAGGCGGCCGATGCCGTGCTGCGTTCGGGCCGCAAGCTCACCATGGTGGGTCTGGACGTGACGCATCGCGTGGTGCTCACACGCCGCGACATTGCCGGCTGGACGGGCTCGGGCACCATGGCGGGCTGCGCATTTGCGAGCATGGTGGAGCACTACATTGGCTCGTACGAGATGAACGCACCCTACCTGGGTGGCTGTGCGCTGCACGATCCTCTGGCCGTTGCCGTGGCGATCGACCCTACGCTCGTGGGTGCGCTCGGCTGCAATCTACGTGTTGATCTGCTGGGCGAGTATCGCGGCCGCACCATTTGCGACGAGCGCCGCCTATCCGATCCGGACAAGAGCGCGCTTGTGGCGCTGACCGTGGATGCCCCGCGCTTCCTGTCCGAGTTCAAGACACGTATGGCCCGTGTCCTTGGCTAAATGATTTCCGTGCCCCGCCCCATGTAGTCAATTTGGGACGGGGCTTTTTTAGCTACCGAGCAAATGCGCCCGTTGGGGGAATAGTCGTGCCGTGTTGCTTGACAACGGGCTAAACTAGCTAATAAACATTTACTATTCTGTTTAGATTGAATTTGCGGTCGTTTAGTTGCCGAGTCATCGAGTCGCGATGCTCCGCCACGACCGTTGCTAGGGGGAACAATGGCCAAAGCAAGTGTCCGCGAGATCAGCCGCATCACCGGCTTTTCGCCCGCGACCGTATCGAACGCGCTCAATCGCAAGCGCAGCGTGAGCGAGGAGACCGCCAAGGTCATCCTTGAGTGCGCGCAATCGCTCGGCTACCAGCAGTCGACGCAACTCGAGAGCATCCAGTTTGTTCTCGCGCGCAAGACGGGCGCCATCCTTGATGAGAGCACCTTCCATCCTGCGGTGATTGAGGGCGTGGAGCGCCAGGCGCGTCGTCACGGCATGAGCACGAGCTTTGTCTCGCTCGATTTTAGCGACTTGAACGCCGTGCGCCCGCAGGTCGAGAGCCTTATCGCCGACCCGGCTGCCGCCATCGTGCTGATGGGCACCGAGCTGGGTGAGGAAGACTACGCTTTGTTCGCCAACGCCGCCGCCCACCTGATCGTGCTTGACGGCTGGAGCGACCGCCAGTACTTTGATGCCGTAGTCATTGCCAACACCGATTCGGTGCTGCGTGCCGTGGATTACCTTATCGAGAAGGGTCACAAGCAAATCGGCTATCTGGCAGGCGACCTGCGCATCCGCAACTTTAAGGACCGCGAGCGCGGCTATCGCCAAGCGCTTGAGGATGCAGGCCTTGAGGCCAATCCGGCATGGCGCCTCACCCTGGGTACCACGCTCGAGGGCGCCTATCGCGACATGGGTGCTTGGCTCGATACGGTCTCGCACGACGATCTGCCGACGGCTTTCTTTGCCGAGAACGACGTCCTCGCCGTGGGTGCTATGCGTGCGTTGAGCGAGCATGGCATTCGCGTGCCCGAAGATGTCTCGATGATTGGCTTCGACGATCTTTCCGTGGGCGCCTTCTCCAACCCGCCACTCACCACGGTGCATGTTCCCAAGCACGAGGTGGGCGAGATCGCGGTGCGCCGTCTGGTGGGCAACATCCGCAATCCCAAGAGCTATACCTGCAAAACGGCCGTCTCGACCTATTTTGTCGAGCGCCAGAGCGTGCGCGAGCTCTAGGCAGAACGGCGCTTGATGAGCGATGCCCCCAGCTCGATCTTGAGCGGGTGGTGCTCGGCCTCGTCGATAACCTCGACGAGGCGCCGTGCGGCGACGGCGCCCATATACTCCGAAGGAACATTGAGCGTGGTCAGTTGTGGCTGCACGTAGGTTCCGCCGGCGTTGTTGTCGAAGCCGACGATGCGTACGTCATCGGGCACGCGATAACCACGCTCGATAAAGGCTTTCATGGCCCCAATAGCTATATCGTCAAAGACAGCGACGTAGTTTTGGGCGAGGGGTTCGCCCGAATCAATAATGTCGAGCATGTCGGCGTATGCCTCATCTGGAGCGACGGCGAGTTCGTGGATGATGCCGCACTTTTCCGAGCCCGATAGCTGACCGATGGCGTGTTCGTAGGCGAAGCGTCGTTCGGTGAAGTTGCCCACGGTAACGGGCGTCGTTAACAGCCCGGGGACAGATCCATACTTTGAATGCAGGTACTGCACGGCTAGCATCATGCTGGCGGCGTTGTCGATCTTGACCGTATCGACCCCAGCGCTCATGCATGAGTCCAACAGCAGCAGAGGGCAGTCCAGCGATGCAAACGGCATAAAATCCGATTCGAACATCTCAGTTGCAAGGATGATGACACCATCATATTGCGCTTCGGCGATGTCGGCGATCTGTTGCTGAGTGTTTTCGAACGGTGAGTAGTTCACCAGCGAAAACGAGAATCCCGCGTGTCTAAGAGCGCCCTCGACTCCGGCGAGCATATCGGCGAAGAAAGGGCGCGCAAAGATGCGGCGCCGGTTAAAGGCAACCAAGGCAACGGTTCCGCTCTTTTGGCGCTCGAACTTAATCTTGCTAAAGTCGTAACCTAGAGCTTCGGCGGTGCTAAGTACCAGCTGCCGTGTTTTTTCGCTTACGCCGCGTCGATTGTTAAGTGCAAGGGAAACGGCCGCTGCCGAAATTCCCAGCTGGTCAGCGATTTGTTTTGCAGTAACGGCCATGGTGTTTCCTAACGTTTGTGAACTTACCATGAGCTTAACACCAGGCTGTTTATTAAGCTAAATATTTAGTAATTCAACTTAAGAATCAATAGAAGTTAAGTAGCGCCCCCAGTAGAGTTTGTCTCAGCAAACGCAACAACAAGGGGGACGAGATGATCAGCGGTATTTTCGAAATGCCCATTACGGATGAGAGTTATCCGTTTTCGAGCGCCGAGCGCTACTGTCATCTGAGCGCAAAGGATTACGTCGAGCGCGAGTATCGCGTTGACGGTACCGCCAACGTGTATCGCACCGCCGACGAAGACGGCGGCGTGGAGGTCATGACTGCCGACGCTCCTTATTCCAATCGAATCGTTGTTCGTGCTCCGAAAGATCCGGCGCAAGCGAGTGGCAATGTGGTCGTGGAGATCATCAATCCCACATCGTTTATGGAAATCGAGCGCATGTGGATTCTGGGTCACGGCGAGTTCGTGCGCTCTGGCGATATCTATGTGGGCATTACCAGCAAGCCCAACACCATCGCCAAGCTCAAGGAATTCAATCCCGATCGCTATGCCTTCATGAGCTGGGCAAACCCGACTCCCGAGCGCCCCTTTGACTACGATCCGAAGCAGCTCGAACGCGACGGCGCGCTTCCCGACATGGACATCTCCTACGAGACTGGCCTGTTTTGGGATATGCTGACCGATCTTGCGTGGCTCTTGCGCGGAGACTCCGACCTTAACCCGATCCGCGACTATCCTCGCCAGGCAATTTGCCTTACAGGATGGTCTCAGTCCGGCGCCTATCTGTTCCGCTACCTTAACAGTTTTGCCTATCGCGAGGAGGTGCGCCGTGACGGCCGCGTGTTTGACGGATACCTGTCTGGCGGCGGCATCCATTCGATGTGCATTCCCGTCAACCAGTATGAATGCAGCCGGGGATACGCACACCATCTACTGCGTGTGGAGCACGTCGAGGAGCCGTTTATCGCCCTTCAGACCGAAAGCGAGAACGGTCGCTTTGAGAGTTGGCGCACGCTTATGCCCGATAGCGACGACCCCGATTTTAAATACCGGCTGTACGAGGTGACGGGTGCTTCCCACGATACGCAGTGGAGTTACGTCGACTATTACCAAGACGACGAGGATCTTAAGCGTATCGACCATCTGCCGGTGTATGTCGGTAAGCATGCCGAGGCAAACGCCTATCCGTCGCAGTATCTGTTCCATGCTGCATTCCGTAACCTGTTCCGCTGGGTACGTACGGGTTCGGCTCCGGCAACCTGTCCACGCATTGAGCTGGACGCGAACGGCGAGAACGTAAAGGATGCCCTGGGAAATACCAAGGGCGGACTTCGCACCTGCCTGCTCGAGCATCCGTTTGCCCGCTACTCCAACACGAGCTTGGTGGAGCCGGGGCAGGGCACGGTCGATAAGACGAGCGATAAGGACGGGCTGTTTGGCCACATGGAGTCGTTCTCGGCATCGATGCTCAAAGAGCTGTACGGGTCGCTCGAAAACTATCGCGCTCTATGTGAGCGCGATACGGCGATCGAGGTGTCACAAGGCTTTATTTGTGCCGAAGATGTCCAGGCGATTGTTGACTTTGCCATGGCATCCGCCCGTGAGCGAGGACTGAACTAGCAAGACTAAGACCAGAGAGGGGTCTGCAATGGATATGACGTTGAATCAAGATGCCGTTGCCGAGATTTGGCGACCGGTTGTTCTGACGTTTGAGAGCGCCTGTTCGTTCGATAACCCGTTTTTGGATGTTGAGATTTGGGCGGAGTTCACCGGCTCGAGTGGCAGGGTAATTCGCCGTGAGGCCTACTGGGATGGTGGGCGTACCTACTGCGTGTCGTTTGCCCCGACCGAGCTGGGTGCCTGGAACTATGTTATCGAGGCTCCCGAGCAGACCGGTCTTAATGGCTGCACGGGCCGCGTCGAGGCCGTGCCGTACGCGGGCGACCTCGATCTGTATCGCCACGGTTTTATCCGCGTTGCAGACGATTCGCGCATGTTTGCCTATTCAGATGGTACGCCGTTCTTTTGGCTGGGCGATACCCATTGGGAGTTTGCCTACCGTGAGAGCTGGGATGCGTCGAACCACCCCGGCATGACGAGCCAATTTCGCGGTATGGTCGACCTACGTGCCGAGCAGGGCTTTACCGTCTATCAGACCAACCTGCGCTCTGACATGGGCGCAGGAGATCGCTATTGGATTGACGGTGGCATGGCCAAGGGCGTGGAAGATGTGCCTAATGTGGCCTTCTACCAGCGGGAGCTCGACCGCCGCATGGCCTATATTGCCGATGCGGGCTTAGTGAACGCACTTGGGCAAGCGTGGGCGTTTGCCATTCTCGGCGAGCATGCCGTGGAACACCAAAAGCATCTCGCCCGCTACCTGGTGGCGCGCTACGGTGCATATCCGATGGTGTGGACGCTTGCCGGCGAGGTTGCCGGATACCGCAAAGAAGGTCGAGCCGCCATGCTTGACGGCTGGCGTGAGGTCGCCTTGGAGATTGAGGCGCGCGACGGCTATGGTCATCTGGCGACGGCGCACTATACCAACGAGCGCCCCTTTGCCGATTACTACCAGGATGAACCCTGGATGGACTTTACGCTCAACCAGGCCGGTCACGGCGATTACCTCATCAAGGCAAGCGACTACTTTGACTATCTGGCAGCTCATGACGACAAGCCCTTCGTTGAGGGCGAGGCGCTCTACGAGTTTTGCTCGACGCTCGAGGAGATGGGTACGCGCCTGTGCACCGCAGACATGCTGCGCCGCGTGGCGTATATCTGCATGCAGGCCGGCGGCGCCGGCTATACCTACGGAGCCCAGGGAATCTGGGACAACGTGTGGGAAAGCCCTGAGGAGCTCGACCCCTTTATGGCAATCTTCAACCGCTTTGGCATTACTTGGGCCCAGGCGGTAGACGGAGAAGGTGCGGTCCAGATGGGCTACATGCGTTCCTTCTACGAAGACAATCACTTCTGGGAGCTTGCTCCCTACGAAACGACCGATGCGGGCAACCTGTTTGCCAACAAGGCTCCGCTGGCAACCGCCAACCAGGACCTTTCGCGCATCGTCGCGTACTTTGGCGATACCGTGCGCCAAAAGCTTGCTATCGAGGGTGTGCCGACGGGCGCTGCCTATGCAAGCCGATGGTTTAACCCTCGCACGGGCGCATACCGTGACGGCGAGGACGCCCTTGCCGTCACGGACAGCATTACCCTGCCTGACAAACCCGGGGTTGGGGATTGGCTCCTCGTCCTCGAGCTCAAGGCGTAACCATATTTCCATTGGTCATAGGCGGGAAAGAGTCGGCCGCAATTTCCCGTTTGACAGCTAGATGATTCGTTTAGAGAGGATCAGTGAACACAAATGAGCGTTCTCGATTCGATGCAGGGCTTCCTCGAGAAGCACGTGGGCCCCATTGCCCACAAAGTGAGTAGCTTTAACGTCGTAAAGGGCCTTATGTCCGGCATGATGGCGACCATGCCCGTTACGCTGGGCGTGGCGCTGCTCTCCATTATCAACGGGCTGCCGATCCCGCCGCTGCAGGCGTTCCTTGCCAGCACCGGCATGTCGGCGACGATTACCGACGTACTGGTCGTTACCATGAACCTCGGCGCCATCTACATGTGCGCCTCGGTCTCGTACTCCTACGGCAAGGTGCTCGGGAACAAAGGCCTTACGTCGACGGTTGCGGCTATTGGCGTTTTGCTCCTGCTGATTCCTCTTGGCCATGCCGAGGACGGCTCGACGTTTATCGTGACCCGTTATCTGGGCAGCTCGGGTCTGTTCGTTGCGCTGCTCGTGGCGTTGATCGTGCCGAAGGCGCTTAACTTCCTTATGAAGCATATCGCCATCCCCATGCCCGATTCCGTCCCTCAGTTCGTTACCGATTCGCTGTCTCCGATGTTCTGCGCCATCGTCATCTTCACCACGGCTGCTCTGGTTAAGTGGGGCATGGGCATGACGAGCTTCGGCGATGTTTTTAACCTCATCAACAGCACCATTGCCACTCCCGTTATGTTCCTGGGCTCCAGCCCCTGGGCCGTTGTCATTTACTTTACGCTGTGCAACCTGCTGTTCTTCTTTGGTATCCACCCCAGCGTCCTGATGAGCGTGTACATGCCGGTTATCCAGGCCTGCGCTCTTGCCAACACCGAGGCATTCGTTGCCGGCCAGCCACTGCCGTACCTGTCGTTCATCATCATGTTCTCTGTCGGTTCTGTTGACGCCCTTGGCATGGAGCTTGCGCTGCTCACGGCCAAGTCCGAGCGCTACAAGGCCCTCTCCAAGATTGCCCTGGTGCCCGCACTCTTCAACATCTCCGAGCCCATCATCTTCGGTACGCCCATTGCCATGAACCCTTATATGTTCATCCCCTACATCCTGCTCAAGCCCGTGGCCTGCATTGCTGCCGCCGTCGGCCTGATGCTCGGTCTGGGCAATGCATTTAACCCGACCATTTCCATGCCGTTTGTCGTGCCGCTGCCCATCAGCAACTTCTTTACGGGCGGCATTGGCCTGGTCGCAATCGTCCTCGCCGCAATCCTGCTGGTCGGACTGCTGTTTATCCCGTTCGTCAAGATGGCCGATAAGGAGGCACTGGCCGAGGAAGCTGCTGCAAAGGCTTCTGCCGAGTAGGTCATTGTCCACAAGTTCGAAGGTTCGGCCGATCGCGTTGATCGCCGAAACATATAAGTCCCTGTGAGGGGTTACAGGAAAGGAACTGCAATGAAAAACATCGTTCTTATGTGCGCTGGCGGCATGTCCACGAGCATCATCATGAAGAACATCAAGAAGGCCGCCGACGCCGAGGGCCTGGAGTGCGAGGTGTCCGCTCACGCCGTCAACGAGGCTGCCACCATTGGCCGCAATGCCGACTGCATTCTGCTTGGGCCGCAGGTTGGCTATGCCAAGGATGAAGTTTGCGCCGCATGCCCCGGGGTTCCGGTCGGCGTAATTCCCATGACCACCTACGGCATGATGGACGGCGTCAAGGCTCTGGCTCAGGCCAAGGAACTGATGGGGCTGTAAGTATGACGGCAGAAGAGATTCAGCTTCAGAGTTTTCAGATCATTGCAGGCGTCGGTTGCGCGCGCAGCTGCTATATCGATGCGATTCATCTAGCTCGTGACGGCAAGTTCGAAGAGGCCGAGGCAAAGATCACGGAAGGCCAGCAGCACTATGCCGAGGGCCACGCTGCCCATGGTGGCCTTGTCCAGCAGACTGCCGCCGGCGAGGACCTGAGCATCGATCTTTTGGTCGTCCATGCCGAGGATCAGCTGATGAGCGCCGAGGGCTTTGGCATCCTTGCCAAGGAGTTCGTGGACGTCTATCGCAAGATGGGCGCGTAGCCACGGACTTTGCTGCCGGCTTATCACCGTGGGTGGTGTACTCGCGGTAACAGGGCGGTGTTGATTCGTTTACATACATGTGCGGATAGGGAGGGCCCTTCGGGGCCCTCTTTTGTTCCCCTTGTATGTTCAGTTTGTTTACATACCGTTTAGGCTCATTTCTCTACCGTTTACGGGTATTTCGCGTTAAACTTCTAAACAGAAGAGTAAAACATTTAGTAAACAGAACAAAACGAAACATGCGTCTGTTTACTGAACATGTGATTAGGGGAGGACGTACATGGACAAGATCAAGCTCGGCTTTGTGCCCACGCGCCGCAGTATCTTTAGCGCGCCGGACGCAATCAAGTATCGCGGCCTGACGGCTGATCGCCTGCGCGAGATCGGCGTCGACATCGTGGACATCGACGACATCAATGACGAGGGCCTGCTGTTCGACGACAGCCATATCGAGCCTATCGTCAAGAAGTTCCGTGCCGAGGGCGTCGACGGCATCATGCTGTGCCACGCCAACTTTGGCACCGAGTACGTTTGTGCTCGCCTTGCCCGCGAACTCGGCCTGCCCGTGCTGCTCTGGGGCCCGCGCGACGAGCGCCCCGAGCCCGACGGCACGCGCCTGCGCGATAGCCAGTGCGGCCTGTTCGCCACCGGCAAAGTCCTGCGCCGCTTCCAGGTGCCCTTTACCTACATGACCAACTGCCGCCTGACCGATCCCGAGTTCGAGCGCGGCGTCTGGGACTTTTTGGCCGTGTGCAACGTGGTCAAGACCTTCAAGCGCACCCGCATCCTGCAGATGGCCACCCGCCCGTTCGATTTCTGGTCGACCATGTGCAACGAGGGCGAGCTGCTCGAGAAGTTCAACATCCAGCTTTCGCCCATTCCCATGACCGAGCTTGTCCAGGCCGTGCGTGACGCCCAGGCCGACGAGCGGGCCATGGCCGCCATGCTTGCCCACATCAACGACAGCTTTGAGATCTGCATCCCCGAGGACAAGGTCCCCGCGGTCGCCGGTCTTGCCATCGCCATGAAGCGCCTGGTGGAGAAGTATGGCTGCAACGCCGGTGCCATTCAGTGCTGGAACGCTCTGCAGGACGAGCTGGGCATTATGCCCTGCGCCGCCAACGCCATCCTCAACGAGATGGGCATCCCTATCGTATGCGAGACCGATATCCACGGTGCCATCACCGCTCTGATGGTCGAGGCCGCCGACCTGGGCCGTCACCGCGGCATGTTCGCCGACTGGACCGTGCGCCATCCCGACAATGAGAACGGTGAGCTGCTGCAGCATTGCGGCCCCTGGCCCTGCAGCTGCGCGGCCGTCAAGCCCAAGCTCACCTACCCGCTGGCTTTCGATCACCCCGGTGCGCTGACGGCCGAGGCCAAGCACGGCGACCTTACCCTTGCCCGCTTTGACGGCGACAACGGCGAGTACTCGCTGCTGCTGGGCAACGCCCGCGGCATCGACGGCCCGGCCGGCATGGGCACCTATCTGTGGGTCGAGGTCGACAACCTCAAGCGCCTCGAGGCCAAGATTGTCGAGGGTCCCTACATCCACCACTGCGTCGCTATTCACGCCAACGTGGTGCCGGTGCTCTACGAGGCGTGCAAGTACATCGGCATTGTCCCCGACCTGTACGATCCCATCGAAGAAGACGTCAAAGCTTACCTGCGAGGAGAGTAGAAATGGCAACTATCGAAGAGCTTGAATCCCTGCGTTGGGACCTTCGCCGCGATTGCGTCGATATCATCATGGCTGGCGCCGGCGGGCACATCGGCGGCGACATGTCGGTCATCGATGCCCTCATGACCCTCTACGCCAACCACCTCAACATTTCTCCCGAGACCGTCGACGATCCCAACCGCGATCGCTTCGTGCTCTCCAAGGGCCACGCCATGGAGGCCTACTACGCGGTGCTCTGCCACGAGAGCTATCTTGACCTCGATGACGTCAAGGCCCGCTTCTCCAAGTTCGGCAGCCCCTACATCGGCCACCCCAACAACAAGCTCAAGGGCATCGAGATGAACTCGGGCTCGCTGGGTCACGGCCTGCCCGTGGCCGTCGGGATGGCGCTTGCCGGCAAGATGGATGGCCGCGATTACCGCGTCTACACCATCATGGGCGACGGCGAGCTTGCCGAGGGCTCGGTCTGGGAGGGCGCCATGAGCGGTGGCAACTACCAGCTCGATAACCTGTGCGCGCTCGTAGACCGCAACCGCCTGCAGATCAGCGGCAGCACCGAGGACGTTATGAAACAGGACTCGCAGGAGGAGCGCTGGGCCGCCTTCGGCTGGAACGTGCTTTCCATTCCGGGCAACGACGTCCGGGCCATCGACGCCGCGCTGACGCTTGCGGCCGAGACCTGCGGCAAGCCAACGGTCATCATCCTCAACACGGTGAAGGGCTATGGCTCGCCCGTTATGGAGGACAAGGCCGCCTGGCATCATCACCTGCCCAATGATGAGGAATATGCCCAGATCATCGCCGATTTCGCTGCCCATAAGGAGGCCATCAATGGCTAACAAGATCGCCAATCGCAAGGTTATCTGCGACACGCTGCTCGAGGCCGCGAAGACCGATAAGGATATCGTCGTCCTGTGCTCCGACTCCCGCGGCTCCGCATCGCTCACGCCGTTCTTTGATCAGTATCCCCAGCAGTCCGTCGAGGTCGGCATCGCCGAGCAGGACCTGGTGAGCATCGCCGCCGGCATGGCTTCGTGCGGCAAGAAGGCCTGGGCCGCCTCGCCGGCGTCCTTTGTGACCACGCGCTCGTATGAGCAGTGCAAGGTCGACGTCTCGTACTCCAACACCAATGTCAAGCTCATCGGCATCTCTGGCGGCGTGTCCTATGGCGCCTTGGGCATGAGCCATCACTCCGCGCAGGATATCGCCGCCATGAGCGCGCTTCCCAACATGCGCGTGTACCTGCCGAGCGACCGCTTCCAGACTGCCAAGCTCGTACGGGCCCTGGTCGCCGACAACAAGCCGGCCTACATCCGCGTGGGCCGCAACCCGGTCGAGGACGTGTACACCGAGGATGAGTGCCCGTTCCAGATGGATCGCGCCACCTGGGTGCGCCGCGGCACCGATGTGACGCTCGTCGCTACCGGCGAGATGGTCCGCCATGCCGTGGACGCCGCCGACCTGCTGGCCGAGCAGGGCATCTCGGCAACGGTGCTCGACATGTATTGCGTCAAGCCGCTCGACGCCGAGGCTGTAATTGAGGCCGCCGGCGCCACGCGCGCCGTCGTGACCGTCGAGGAGCACAGCCCCTTCGGCGGCCTGGGCTCTATGGTCGCGCAGGTGGTGGGCGAGCATTGCCCGCGTCCGGTCAAGTGCCTCTCTCTGCCCGACGCGCCGGTCATCACCGGCACGAGCCCCGAGGTCTTTGCGCACTACGGTCTGACGGGTGCCGGAATCGCCAAGACCGTTGCCGAGTTCCTTCCCGCAGAGTAATTGGAATGTGACAAAGGGACCGTCCCTTTGTCACATTCCGTTTTCGTCGGGTTTAAGTTTTTGAATCGGCGGGGGAAACAGGAGAGTACATGAGTAAATACATCATCGGAATCGATCAATCCACGCAGGGCACCAAGGCGCTGCTGGTGGACGAGGGCGGCCATTTGATTCATCGTGCTGATCGCTCGCATCGCCAGATTGTCAACGAGGCCGGCTGGGTGAGCCATGATCCGGCCGAGATTGCCGCCAATGTGCTGGTCGTAGCGCGTGCCGTGGTGGAGGAGACCGGGGTCGACCCGGCCGACGTCGCCGGCATTGGCATCTCCAACCAGCGCGAGACCACCGTTGCCTGGAACCGCACGACGGGCGAGCCGCTGTGCGACGCCGTGGTGTGGCAGTGCGCCCGCGCCCGCGAGCTGTGCGACGAGCTGGCTGCGCGCGAGGGTGTGGCCGAGCTGGTGCGTGGCACGACAGGTCTGGTGCTCTCGCCCTACTACCCGGCTGGCAAGATGGCCTGGATCCTCGCGAACGTTCCTGCGGCTGCTGAGGCCGCGGCAGCGGGCGAGCTGTGCCTGGGCACCATCGATGCCTGGGTGGTCTGGACGCTCACGGGCGGCGCGGAGTTCCGCTGCGACTGGTCCAACGCCAGCCGCACGCAGCTCTTTGACCTGTGCCGTGGCTGCTGGAGCGAGCCGGTGTGCGAGGCCTTTGGCGTTGACGTGGCCTGCCTGCCGCAGGTGACCGATTCCGATGGCCTGTTCGGCACGACGGACCTGGGCGGCTTTTTGCCGGCACCCGTGCCCATTCACGGCGTGCTGGGCGACAGCCACGCGGCCTTGTTCGCGCAGGGCTGCCACAGCCGCGGTATGGCCAAGGCGACCTATGGCACCGGCAGCTCGGTCATGATGAACGTCGGCGACGAGTTCGTTGCCAGCTCGCACGGGCTTTCGAGCTCGCTCGCATGGCGTATGGACGGCGTGACCGAGTATGTACTCGAGGGCAACGTGAGCTACGCCGGCGCCGTCAAGACGTGGCTGCGCGACGATCTGGAGCTCATCAATAACCCCGAGGAGGTTACCGACCTGTGCTACGCCGCCAATCCGGCGAGCCGCGTCTACTTTGTGCCGGCGTTTACCGGTTTGGGCGCGCCGCACTGGGCGAGTGACGCCGAGGGCTGCGTTTTTGGCATGACGCGCACCACGGGTCGCGCGGAGTTCGTGAAGGCCGCCGACGAGTCGATCGCCTATCAGATCTTTGACGTGATCGATGCGATGGTCGAGGATTCGGGCGCGGCGCTGGCCGAGCTTCGTGTTGACGGCGGCCCCACGCGCGACGCGTACCTGATGCAGTTTGAGAGCGACTTGGTTGGCTCGCCCATCCGCATCGCGAGCAACGACGAGATGAGCGGCCTGGGTGCGGCCTGGGCCTGCGGCATTGCGCTGGGCATGTACGCGCGCGATGTCGTCGACGTCTACGGCGCCCGCGGCATCGTGGAGCCCGCAATGCCCGCCGACGAGCGCGCCAAAAAGATCGCCGGCTGGCGTCACGCCGTAGCCGCCACCATCTCGTACACTGCCTAGCATGATTTTTCTGGGACGGGGATTAAAACTCATTGATTCTCGTCCCGGGTAGCTTATTTGGGACGGGGCTTTTTTGACTGGTATGATTGGTGCGACCATTCGAACCAGCTAAAAGAGCCCCGTCCCAATTTGACTATCGAGAGGATCTGCCATGGAGCGTATCGCCAGCTTTTCCGTTGATCATCTGCTGCTTGAGCCCGGCGTGTATGTGAGCCGCATCGACTGCGATCCGGCGACCGGTGCTGCTGTCACCACGTTTGACCTGCGCCTGACCACGCCCAACAAGGAGCCGGTCATGAACACGGCCGAGTGCCACACCATCGAGCACCTGGGCGCGACGTTCCTCCGCAATCATGCCGAGTGGTCGAGCCGCATTGTCTACTTTGGCCCCATGGGCTGCCGCACGGGCTTTTACCTCGTCGTGTTTGGTGAGGTGACGAGCGAGGAGATTCTGCCGCTCGTACGTGAGCTGTTCGAGTTTGTCGCCGGCTTTGAGGGCGATGTTCCCGGTGCCGCTCCCGAGGAGTGCGGCAACTACCTAGACCAGAACCTTCCCATGGCTAACTGGCTCGCGCGCCGCTACCTCGACCGCGACCTGGCCGATATCGACGAGAAGCACCTGCACTATCAGCAGGCGTAAGGCTGCTGACAGGAATAGCGTTTGCGCCAGAAGTGCTCCCGCTCTTTGTGGGGCGCTTTTTCATGCTGGGTGCTCAAAACGGAACGAGATAGTTCTAGAATGTTCATACTGTCACATAAACGAACAGGAGCGAGCATGCATATCTACTCTGTATCAGATCCCGAGTTCAAATCTTATGGCCGCGTGTGGAACGACGTTCCGTCCAACCTGACCGCTCCGCTCGTCGGGGCGCTTTCCGCTACGCCCATCCCCGAGGGCAGCAAGTACGTAGCAAACGCGCCGGAGCTCGAGGGCGTCAAGGATGCCGATAAGCTGGGCTTTCTCATGTTTGGCGGTCGTCCCTTCCAGCTCGGCTGGTGCAACGGCCACAACACGCAGCTCAACTGCTTGGAGTATCATCGCGCCAGCGAATTCAACCTGGGCGCCCGCGACTTTATCCTGCTCGTGGCGCATCGCTGGGAGATCGAGGACGGCAAGCTCGACACTGCGTGCGTCAAGGCGTTCCGTGTGCCGGCGGGTACGGTCGTCGAGGTCTTCAACACCACGCTCCACTACACGCCCTGCATGGTCGACGAAGGCGGCTTCCAGGTGATGGTAGCGCTTCCCGCCGGCACCAACGGGCCGCGTCCCGAGACCGCGGCCGACATGCCTGCGGCCGGCGACAGCTACTGCTACTGGAAGGCTGACAAGTGGGTCCTCTGCCACGCCGACAGCCCCAAGGCTGCCGAGGGCGGCTACGTAGGCCTCATTGGCAAAAACCTCGACATCACCGTGGACTAGAATCTTCTGTCTCAATCTGTAACATCTAGCGGGCTAAATCGTCTCTACCTGTTACAGATTTAGACAAACTGCAGAGGGCTGCCCGAAAATCTCAATCTGTAACACCAAGCCCGGTTTTGGCGGCCCAACTGTTACAGATCGAGACAAACCGGGCCCAATCCACCACAAAGGTGCCTGTCCCCATTGTGGTGGCTGCCTAGAGTTGGCTGCGCAGGTAGTCAGCCATATATGGTACGGCGAAGCGCACGTAACCGCGGCGCGCCTGTTCGATTACGCCGGCGTCGATGAGGCGCCGGCGATACTTTTGCGCATAGTCGGGTGTGACTGACATGCGCTCGGCCACATCGGAAATGCGCGACACGCCGTCTTCGTCATCGGTCATTGCAGCGAGAAACGCAACATCTTGGTCCGATAGCGCGGCGAGCGTCGTTTCGCACACATCGTTTTCGAAATCGGCCTTTGACGCTTCGATTGCTCTGTCGACTTGCTCTGGCGTTACGTGTTCTCCTGCCTGGCAACGATTGGCGATGTTGTAGCCGATGAGCTGCAGCATGTAGGGCGAGCCCTGAGTTGCGCGAGCAGCGTCCAGCCGAAGATTGCCTGGAATATCAAGGTCGAGCTCTTCGAAAGCTCGCTGATAGTAGGCATCCACATCTCCAACTGAAAGCGGTTCGAGCGTGACCTTGCGTGCGCGGTTGAGAAATGTCAGTACGCGGTCGTTGAGTGTCGCGGAGACTGCTCCCGGGAGGCCCGCCATGACGAGCGCGACGTTGAGCCCTTCGCCGACCAGCTCTTGATAGGCGGTGACGAGCTGTCTGATCTCGGGCGAATTGGCCTGGAGCTCATCGATGAGGATGAGGATGCCGTGTCCCTGCTCGGTCAGCTTGCGCGCCAGCTGCGTGAGCTTGAACTGGAAGCTTTTGGTTTCCTGCACATCGCGCGTGAACTCAAGGCCGGCTGAGAAGCCGAAGACGCTCAGGCTGCCGCCCGCAAGTTTGGGGAGCCGATGCTTGTTGGCGTAGGGCTCGCCCGCTTCCTGGATCTTCTCAACAATGCGCTCGAGCATATCCTCGGAGGCTACGGTGGGCGTGGCGACAACAAAGCCGAGCTTGCGTGCGCGATCGGCAAGTTCCCACAGCAGAACCGTTTTGCCGCTGCCTCGCTGGCCGAGCATGAGCATAGCCCGGTCTCGATTGCCCGGCTCCTGCTCAAGGCCGGAGATGAATGTCGAAATCACGCTCCCGCGCCCCACCAGATAGGACGGTCGATTTCCAAATGAGGGGGAGAAGATGGTTTCAGTCATGAGTCTCCTTTCCTTTTTTTCCTATTTTTTCCTTTTTTTCCTATTCAGTCAAATATCCCGCCGGCGAAGGCGGCTACGTAGGCCTCATCGGCAAGAACCTCGATATCGCCTGCGACTAGCTTCATTAACTTGCGGTGGAATAGTTCCTGTTTAGGCGCCGCAGACCGAAAAACAGGAACCATTTCACCGCAACTGCCCAAACCACCACAAAGGTGCCTGTCCCCCTTGTGGTGGTTTGGGCAGGCGGGTATCAAAAAGTGTCAGCTGTGGGCGGTCGCCGGGCCACCGTGTGCGAAAAGAAGTGTCGACCTGTGCCGTTGCCGTTGGTTGGCACCCCGTTTGCGGGGATACTGAAACCACGACAAGCAGCGTATGAAAGGATCGATGCATGGCTTTCCGTAAAGACTTCCTGTGGGGCGGCGCGACGGCTGCCAACCAGTGCGAGGGCGCCTACAACGTGGACGGCCGCGGCCTGGCCAACGTGGACGTGGCTCCGCACGGCCCCGAGCGCTACGCGGTGGTCTCCGGCCAGCGCAAGATGCTCGACTTCGAGGACGGCTATTACTATCCCGCACAGACCGGCATCGATTTCTACCACCACTACAAGGAGGACATCGCCCTCTTTGCCGAGATGGGGTTTAAGACCTTCCGCATGAGCCTGGCGTGGAGCCGCATCTTCCCCAACGGTGACGAGACCGAGCCCAACGAGGCTGGCCTGGCCTTCTACGAGGATGTATTCCGCGAGTGCCAAAAGCACGGCATCGAGCCGCTCGTGACCATCACGCACTTCGACTGCCCGATTCACCTCATCAAGGAGTACGGCGGCTGGCGCAACCGCAAGCTCATCGACTTCTACAAGAACCTCGCGACCACGATCTTCACCCGCTACAAGGGCCTGGTGAAGTACTGGCTCACCTTCAACGAGATCAATATGATTCTGCACCTGCCGTTTATGGGTGCCGGTCTGGTCTTTGAGGAGGGCGAGAACAAGGAGGCCGTCGAGTACCTGGCCGCCCACAACGAGCTCGTTGCCAGCTCTTGGGCAACCAAGATTGCCCACGAGATCGACCCCGAGGTCAAGATCGGCTGCATGCTCGCCGCAGGTAGCTACTACCCTTACAGCTGCCGTCCGGGCGACGTGCGCCAGGCGCAGCTCGACAATCAGGACAACTACTTCTTCGTCGACGTCCAGAGCCGCGGCTACTATCCGGCCTATGCTGTCAAGAAGCTCGCGCGCCTGGGCATCGACGTCGGCATGACCGACGAGGACCGCGAGATCCTGGCTGCTAACACCGTCGACTTCATCAGCTTTAGCTATTACAGCACCCGTTGCTCCGCCGGTGCCGATAACCCCGATGTCGAGCGCACCCAGGGCAATGCCTTCGCCGGCGCCAAGAACCCCTACCTGCAGGAGAGCCAGTGGGGCTGGGCCATCGATCCGCTGGGCTTCCGTATTACGCTCAACGACCTGTACGACCGTTATCAGAAGCCGCTGTTTGTGGTCGAGAACGGTCTGGGCGCCAAGGATGTTGTCGAGGAGGATGGTTCCATCAACGACGACTACCGTATCGACTACCTGCGCCAGCACATCCGGACCATGCGCGACGCGGTGACCGAGGACGGCGTTGACCTGCTGGGCTACACCACCTGGGGCCCGATCGACCTGGTGTCTGCCGGCACGGGCGAGATGTCCAAGCGCTACGGCTTCATCTACGTCGACCGCGACGATGCGGGCAACGGCACCCTCAAACGTTCCAAGAAGAAGAGCTTCGACTGGTACAAGAAAGTTATTGCTTCTAATGGTGAGGACCTTTCCTAAGGAAGCTGAGACACTCGACTTCATAGCCTCCTAACCAAGGTGCCCGGCGAGCAGTTAATGCTTGCCGGGCGCGTTTGCATCGGGATGCCCATCAAGGAAGTGGCGTTGCGCGTGTCCCTTCTGGGCCATGCGGCTCAAAATCGCGGCGTGATGTGGACGACTGGGGCCGAATTAACAGCATTTCGAGCTTGGTTTCGATATTGAGACTGGTTCTTTATTAAAATAGAATTCCAGACAATTGAGCGGCCGGGGGTTAACCATGAGGGGCACGGGAGACACAACCGCATATTTGCGTCGGGGCATTCGGGAGATTATATGCCTGGCGCTGTTCTTCTTCACGTTTTTGGCGTGCGAGTATCTCTTTGATGTGCGCATAGCCGAGTTCGTGCCATCGAGTGAGGTCGTCATCTACGAGAGCATCGTTGTCGGCGCGAGCGTGATCGGCTTTTTCGTGCGCCCATTTCTGTATTATCGCCGTCCCCAGTCGATCGATGCGACAGGCGATATTACAGGCGTGCTATTGGTGTCGGCATTGTTGCTGATGATTATGGCAGTGCAGTTTCAGGTCGTGATTGCCGGCGGTTTGGTGGCGTGCTGCGCCCTGGGCTACTGCGGGTCGACCGCCCATGCCAATCTGGCGCGGCGTTTTGCGCAGACACCCTGTTTGGCGCGCGCCGTGGCGGTTTCTTATGCTGCGGGCATTTTGGTACAGGTGCTCAACCATATGGTGATGCCTGCGGGCATTCCCCAGCAGTTTGTCCTCACCGCCTGTGCGATTGCGCTGGTTGGACTGCTTCACGGTACCCGTCGAGCTAAATTGCGCGATGAGTCTGCACCCGAGTTCGAGGCCGAGATTGCCGAGCTGTCGGTCGATGCGTCGGAGCGTGGCACCAGGTGGCGCGATGACCCCGAGGCAAAGGCAACCTTCCAGGGTGCCGTGGCGCGGCTGACGGTGGCGACCGCCTGCCTCACCGGCGTGTTCGCGGCTCTCAATGCCGGCCTTACGACTTCGCATGCCGCCGGCGCCATCGACCTGGGCGACTGGCCGCGCTTGCTGCTGGTTGTGAGCGCCCTTGCCGCCGGCGTCCTGTATGACCTGCGTGGGCGTTCGTATATGAATATCATCATGACGTGCGCCGCCATGCTGTCCACGCTCTCGTTCTTTGTGCTTATCACCGATGGCAACGGTGGCAATACGCTTGCCGCCACGATTATCTTTTACCTTGGCACGGGCTTTTTCGTGGTGTTCTTCACCGCGAAGTTCGCCGCGATTTCGATGTATGCCCGCTGGGCGTATCTGTGGCCGTGCATGGGCCGTGTTATCAACAACGTTTGCTCGATACTCGTGACGGCTCCGGCGGTGGCGATCATCTCGAGTCAAAATGTGCTGACGGCGGTGGGTGTCGTGCTCGTGCTGTTCGTCGGCATCGCGATTTCGCTGTTGGGACAGTTTGGGCAAGACGGCGAGCGCGAGGCGACACATGGCGGGCTGGCTTTTGCTACCGACGATCTTGGCGTGAGCCGTGCACCCGATCAGGCCGACACGGTGCCCCTGGAGCCGCCGGAGCTTTCGTTTGACGATCGGCTCGACGGCTTCGTTGCCGCCTTTGGGCTCACCAAGCGCGAGCGCGATGTTCTGGAGGCGCTAGTCGTTTCGGACGATAGCGTTCAGGACGTTGCGGCGGCGCTCTTCCTTTCGCGCTCCACACTCTACCGCCACATTGCATCGATCAACAAAAAGGTCGGTACCAATTCGCGCGTGGCGCTCATTAGCCTCTTCTGGTCCTGGACACCCCAAGACTAGCTAACCACCACAAAGGGGACAGGCACCTTTGTGGTGGTTTTGCCCTTGGGCTGTCTACTGTGGCGGCTCACCGTGCTACAGCAGCTCGCCGTGGCGGGCGATGTAGCGGCGCTTTGCCAGCTGAGTGAGCGCGATGTAGGCGGCGACGATGCCGATGAGCAGCGCGAAGAAGCTCGCCGGCAGCGGCATGAGGCCGAGCGCATCGGCGACGGGGCTTGCCGGCAGCCAGGTGACGAGCGTCAGACCCAGCACGGTGAGGGCACACAGCGCGGGCGCGGCGTGGTCGCGCGGGCCCGGCAGGCGCGGGGAGCGCAGCATGTGGATCACGAGCGTCTGCGACCACATGGACTCGACAAACCAGCCGCTCTGGAAGAGCGCCGCAAAGGCCGCCATGCCTGCAACGTTGTCCGTGGCGGCAAGCTCGGCCCAGCTTGCGCCCACGGCGGCGGGGCACACCACAAAGAAGAGCGCTGCGAAGGTCACGATATCAAACAGCGAGCTCACGGGGCCCAGCTCGAGCATAAAGCCCTTGATGGACGCGGCGTCCCAGGCGCGCGGGCGGGCAGTCCAGTCGTCGTCGACGGTGTCCCACGGCAGCGCGATGCATACGATCTCGTAGACCAGCGATAGCAGCACCAGCTGCAGGGCGCTCATGGGCAAAAACGGCAAGAACAGGCTCGCGACGGTCACGGACAGCACGTTGCCAAAGTTGGAGCTCACCGTGGTCTTGAGGTACTTGAGCAGGTTGCCGTAGGTGCGGCGGCCTTCGATGATGCCGCGCTCGAGCACGCCCAGGTCCTTCTGAAGCAAGATGATATCGGCGGATTCCTTGGCAATGTCGACGGCCGAATCGACCGAGATGCCGCAATCGCTCGCACGCATGGCGGCAGCGTCGTTGATGCCGTCGCCCATAAAGCCCACGGTGTGGCCGAGCAGCTCGCGCATGACGCGCACCAGGCGTGCCTTCTGCAGTGGCGAGAGCTTGGCGAAAAGGTGAGTTATCTCGGCGCGCTCGGCAAGCTCGGCGTCATCGAGTGCATCGATCTCGGAGCCGAGCAAGACGTTGCTCGCGTCGATGCCGATCTGCTCGCAGACGGTGGCGGCGACGCGATCGTTGTCGCCGGTCAGGACCTTTACCGCCACGCCCTTGGCTTCGAGGGTGGTGACGGCGCCCGCGGCACTTGCTTTAGGTGGATCGAGGAAGGCCAAAAAGCCCATCAGCACCATGTCGCATTCGTCGGCGATGCCAAACTCGCCCACGCAGCGCGGATTGGTTTTCTGCGCCACGGCAATTACGCGTAGGCCCTCGGCGTTAAGCCCGGCGACCTGCTTGCGAATCTGGGCGAGCCTGTCTTTGGTGAGCGGCTGGGCGATGCCATCGACCTCGACAAAGGAGCAGATCTCGAGCATTTCCTCGGCAGCTCCCTTGGTAACCATCTGGGTTTTGCCCTGGGCGTCGGCTACAACTACGCTCAGGCGACGGCGCGAGAAATCGAAGGGCACCTCGTCGACCTTGGTATAGCGGTCGCGCAGGCTCTGACCCAGCATGGAATCGGGCGCGACGGTCGAGGGCGTCACGTCGGCACGGTCGATTACGGCCAGGTCGATAAGGTTCTTGAGGCCGGTCTGGAAGAAGCTGTTCAAAAACGCATGACGCAGCACGCGTGTGTCCTCGTTGCCGTCGGTGTTGAGGTAACGCTCGAGCACGATGCGGTCTTCGGTGAGGGTACCGGTCTTATCGCAGCACAGGACGTCCATGGCACCCAGGTTTTGGATCGCCGGCAGTTCCTTGACGATAACCTGGCGGCGGGCGAGGTCCTTGGCGCCCTGCGACAGGCTCGTGGTTACGATGACGGGAAGCATCTGCGGCGTGATGCCCACGGCCACGCTCGTGGCAAACAGCAGTGCGTCGATGACGTTGCCCTTGGTGGCGGCGTTGATGGCAAAGACGGCCGGAGCCATAACGAGCATGAGGCGTACGAGCAACATGGAGACGCTCGAAACGCCGCGATCAAACGCGCTCTTCTCGCCGCGCCCGTTGAGCATCTTGGCGATGCTGCCCAGGTAGGTGTCCGAGCCGGTGGCAACGACAAGCGCCATGGCGGTGCCGTTTTGCACGGAGGTGCCGGTAAAGACGATGTTCTTGCAGGCGGAGAGCGGCAGCGCGGAGCCGTCGGCGCCCTCGACGACGGTGATGGCAGCTGTCTTCTCGACGGCCTCGCTCTCGCCGGTGAGCGCGGACTCGATCACAAACAGATCGCGCGCGGTGATGATGCGGGCATCGGCCGGCACCATATCGCCGGCAGAGAGACGGATCACATCGCCGGGGACGAGCTCGTCGAAGGGGATCTCGACGCGCTCGCCGTCGCGCAGGGCGGTGCAAGTGTTGGAGACCAGATCCTTGAGGGCCTCTGCCGCATTGCCGCTGCGGGCTTCCTGGATAAACTTCATGCCGCCCGATACCAGCAGCATGATGCCGATGACGATGACCGTGGAGGGGTCGCGCTGCGGCTCGGGCACGGCGAGCACGTCGATGTAGAGCGAGACCAGCGCGAGCGCGGCGAGGATGCCGGCGAAGGGATCGATGAACGCGTCGGCGATGCGGCGGGCGAGCGTCTTGGTCGGTGCCTCGATGGTGTTGGGGCCGGAGGCGTCCAGGCGCTCGGTTGCCTGCTCGGCGGTGAGGCCGTTTGCCGTGGCGTCAAGCAGTACGAGGGCGTCCTCGGCGCTATGGGTGGCGGCGAATATGGTGTTCTTGGACAGGCCGGTGTGAGCGGCGGGGCGCGCCGTGCGGCGGCGCTTGGAGATAGCTTCGAGTACCGTGGCGGTTTTGAGCATCAGCATAGGGTCCTCCTTGTTGAGGGGAGTTAGCGTACGTGTCGTATTGAGTTGCAAAAAACCTAGATGTCGCTCACGTCATGCTCACGAACCACCACAAAGGGGACAGGCACCTTTGTGGTGGTTTTGACAATCGGTTGGTGGCGCTTATGCGAATACGGAGTCCTCGCGGCGTGCCGAGGGCGACATGCAGGTTTTTCGACTATGACTGCCTTCCATGGCACACCTCCTTATGGACGGGCGCGGCGCGCTTTGGGTATCTCGTACCCGTTTCAATCCGCCCGTATTCTTGATGAGGGGGTTTGACATGTCAACCCCCATTGTTCGGAAAACCGTTGCCCCTGACAAAGCCTTTACAGAATGCCGTGGCCCCAAAGCGCGCCCGCATCTACGCTTCGCCTGCGCTAAACTGGAAGGCACGTACGCGATTACGAGAGGAGCCCGCATGGAGGCTTACAAGCAAGAGTTCATCAAGTTTATGGTCGAGTCCGACGTCCTTAAGTTCGGCAGCTTTACGCTCAAGAGCGGCCGTCAGTCCCCGTTCTTTATGAACGCCGGCGCTTACGTGACGGGCTACCAGCTCAAGAAGCTGGGCGAGTATTACGCCCAGGCCATCCACGATAACTTTGGCGACGACTTTGACGTGCTGTTTGGGCCGGCCTACAAGGGTATTCCGCTGGCCGTCGTGACCGCAATTGCCTACCACGAGCTGTACGGCAAGGAGGTCAAGTACTGCTGCGACCGCAAGGAGGCCAAGGACCACGGTGCCGATAAGGGCAACCTGTTGGGTTATGAGCCCAAGGACGGCGACCGCGTGGTCATGGTCGAGGACGTCACCACCAGCGGCAAGTCCATCGACGAGACCTATCCCAAGGTTAAGGCTGCTGCCGACGTCGAAATCAAGGGCCTGATCGTGTCCCTCAACCGCATGGAGGTCGGCAAGGGCGGCGTGACCACCGCGCAGAAGGAGATCGAGGCAAAGTACGGTTTCCCCGTCGCGAGCATCGTTTCTATGGCCGAGGTCGTCGAGACTCTCTACAACCACGAGATCGACGGCAAGGTTGTCATCGATGACGAGCTCAAGACCGCCATCGACGCTTACTACGAGCAGTACGGAGCCCGAGAGTAGTTACGGCGTTTTACCAAACGCCGTAACCGGCCGACGCTGCGCGCCGCCCAGGGCGACAATTTGCCATTCAAAAGGCGAGGCATGACCAGAAGGTCAATGCCTCGCCTTTTTCATGCCAACTTGTTCGCCCTGGACGTCGCTCGCTGTCCGTCCTCTACCTGCGACGTTGTCTTACTCCGGATGGGTAGTCATTGGGGACGTTCTTAAACGACTAGTCGTTGGGGACGTTCTTGTTTGACTAGTCGTTTAAGAACGTCCATTGACTACTTGCTCTCGTTAGATAAGCGTCCGAAAATCCACGCTCGTCGCTACTTAAGCCCCGGAAGGCGGGTGTAGGGGAACGAGCGCTCTAGGAACTCGGAGCAGCGGGCGTAATCTTTGGCGAAGTAGCTGCTGTAGAGCGAATCGAGCACGTATTGCACGGCGATGTGGCTCGCAAACTGCGTGATGCGATGCGTCATGCTCTCGTGGTCACTCACCGTAAGGTAGGCGGCAAAGCCGGGGTGAATGCGAGCGCAATAAGGCGTGCCGATGACGATGACCGGGACATGCCGACTGCTGAGGATCGGCAAGATGTCCTTGAGGTTGGGGACAAGGCCGCTGTAGGAGATGACGATTGCCACATGGTCGGGGCCCGAGGCGAGTGCCGTGCGCACTTGGGCCTCGACACCGTCGTGGCACGTCGCGCTTTTACCGGCGGAGAGCAGACGATTGCGGAACATTCCCGCTGGATAGAGGTTGTGCGAGCCTGTGTAGATGTCGACCTGTCGGGCGTTCGCGATGAGCTTGGCGGCGTGGTCAAGCTGCGTGGGGTCGAGCAGCTCCTGCGTTTCGGCCAGCGTGGTCTGGTAGAGCCCCTCCATGCGCTCCATAACCTGCGCAGGCGATACTCAGCTTATCGACCCGCGATGCAAAGGAGATACTCATCCCACGAGTACTACCGGGAAGGGCTCTCGATTCGAGCTCTTACCTTAGCAATTTGGCCATTTGGCACTATAATCACCATAGGCATGCGCATAACGTTGCGCTTAATCAAGAGGAGAAAACGTATGGGTCTGTTTGACATGTTCAAGAAGAAGGCTGAGCCCGCGGCTGCCGCTGCTCCTGCCTCCATCTCTGCTTCTGCCGGCGCCGACGTGCTGTGCTCGCCCGTCAAGGGCAAGGTCATCAAGATGGCCGACGTGCCCGATCCCGTCTTTAGCGGCGAGGTGCTGGGCAAGGGCTGCGCCGTGTGGCCCGAGGACGATCTGGTCTACGCTCCCTGCGACGGCAAGGTGACCGTCACCATGGGTCACGCCGTGGGCCTGCAGTCCGATAGCGGCATCGAGGTTTTGGTGCACGTTGGCGTCGATACCGTCAACATGAACGGCGACGGCTTCGAGGGCTTCGTCAAGGCTGACGATGTCGTTAAGGCTGGCCAGCCCATGCTCAAGATCGACCGCGCCAAGATCGCCGCTGCCGGCTACAAGGACTGCGTCGTCGTGGCTGTGTCCAACACCGCCGAGTTCGCCGACGTCGAGCTCGCCGTCGAGGCTGAGTCTGCCGTTGCTGCTGGTGACGCCATCGTTAAGGTCGTTCGCAAGTAAGCCGCGGCAACATAAGGGTGTTTTGGGGTGGTCGAATCGTTCGACCACCCTTTTTTATTACAATGCGGCGGAGCGTTTTATTGCGCGCTGGGCGGACCGGTAAACCGTTCGGACGTTAAATCGAGCCGACTGCGCCTTTGCTTTGCCGGGGGTGTTCGTTAGCGGCTAGTATGGCCTTATTGTTACGACGTGCGCCGCGTCGGGAAGCGCGGCGCCGCTTGTTGGGAGGAATCTCATGAAAAAGAAGCTGCTGCTTGTGCCCCTGATGGCTGTTCTGGTCGCGTGCGTGGTTGTGCTTTCCGGCTGCGGAGGTCCTTCGGTTGAGGAGCTCATCACCGAGGATCTTACGACGCAGTTTGACGAGGTCAAGAACGGTGGCGACGACTTCCTCGCCGGCCTGGAAGAGGCTTCGGGCGACGAGTTCGAGCAGCTGGGCATCGATCCCAAGGAGTACGCCAAGAGCTATCTCGAGGGCTTTGACTACAAGATCGGCGACGTGACGGTCGACGAGGACAAGGGCACCGCGACTGCCGAGGTCACCATTACCTGCAAGTCCATGAACCAGATCGTTGAGGATTTTGCCACCCAGTACCAGGAGAAGGTCGCTGCGCTCGATTCGATGCCTTCCGATGACGAGCTGTACAAGATGGCCGGTCAGGTTATGGTCGATGTGACCAAGGCTGCTAAGACCAAGGACACCAAGGTCACCTTCAAGTACTCCTGTAATGACGACGGCGAGTGGTCTGCCGACGATTCCGCAACCAACGAGATGATGAATGCCATGATGAGCTAGGGGAGTTACGGCGTTTTACCAAACGCCGTAACTGCTCGACGCTGCGCGGGCACCAGAGCGACAACTTGTCATTCAAAGAGGACGGCATGACCAGAAGGTCTATGCCGTCCTCTTTTCATGCCAATTTGTTCGCTCTGGTGCCCGCTCGCTGTCCGTCCTCTACCTGCGGCGTTGCCATGGTAGTCATTGGGGACGTTCTTATTTGACTAGTCGTTTAAGAACGTCCCCAACGACTACTTTTCCTGAAAGTGGCAGTTGGGAAGGCGGCAGTTAGGGACACTCCTTGCGCCAGCGTCACATCGAATGCTCGGGAAAATGCGACCCGGTTTTTGGGCGAATAATGGGTTGCGGTTTCCGGATGGGGTGGGTTGCGGAAAGTGCGACCCGGAATATTGCTCTGAAACGGGATGCCGTTTCCCTGACGCGCCTCAAACGGAAAGCGCATCCCATTTCGGAGCTCCAAAACGGGATGCGCTTTCCGCGCGGCAGAATCGCTGCGTTCGTGCTGAGCGGCGGCTTCGTTACTCGCCCAGCACCAGCGCTGCAAGCTCATCCTGGGTGTCCACCACGTAGTCGGCGCCGGCGGCTTCCAGCTCTGCGCGGCCGCGGAAGCCCCAGCTGACGCCGGCACTCTTAAGGCCGGCGTTGTGTCCGGTCAGGATATCGACATTGGAATCGCCCACATAGAGTGTGGTTGCCGGATCGGCGCCCAGCTCCTTCATCACATGCAGCGTGACGGGTGCCTCGGGCTTGGGCGGAAACGCATCGACACGGCCCTGTACCAGTGCAAAGCGCTCGGAACCAAAATACTTCTCGATAAGCGGAGCCGCCGAGACGTGGTCCTTGTTAGTGAGCACGGCAAGCTGAACGCCCGCTGCGCGCAGACGGTCGAGCATCTCAATCGTGCCGGCGTAGGGTGAGGTGTGGTCCTCCTTGTGCTCGCCGTAATAAGCTCTAAACTCGGCAAGCGTCTGCCCAAACATACGGCCGTCGCCCGCATATTCGGCGGGCATAAAGCGCTCGACCAGCTTAAGCATGCCGTTTCCCACCTTGTAGCGGTACTCGTCCACGGCAAACGTGGGCCAGCCGTGCATCTCGCAGGTGTGGTTGCCGGCGGCCGCCAGGTCCTCGATCGTGTTGAGGAGGGTGCCGTCTAAATCAAAAATCACATGGGAAAAAGCTGCTGCCATGAAAGCTCCCGTCGTTGGGTTTCAAAACGCACCTCATAATACTGGGCTTCCGCGTTGGGCATGCTTGGAATCTGAACATCTCCAGGGACATCAAGCCACATCGCGCCGACCGTGCAGTTCCGCCCTAGCAAATTCTCGGCAGCTGCTCTCCTACGAGCATGTCGAGGATGCGGGTCGATCCCCAGCCGGTGCGTACGCGCACGGCGGGTCGAGCGCTTTCGGCAAGCGGCAGCACGCGACCGATGATGGCGGCGTTCTCGCCGTAGCGGGCGGCGCGCATGGCCGCCAGCGCGGCATCGCCCTGCTCGGCCGGCACCACGACGACCATCTTGCCCTCGTTTGCCACCTGCAGAACGTCGTAGCCGAGCATCTCACATGCCGCCCGCACGTCGGGGCGCACGGGCACGGCGTCCTCGTCGATCTCCATGGCAACGCCGCTGGCCTGGGCAAACTCGTTGAGCGTGGATGCCAGGCCGCCGCGCGTGGGGTCGCGGAAGCAGCGGGTGTCGGGGGCAGCGGCGAGCACGTCGGCAATCAGGTGGTTGAGCGGCGCAGCGTCGCTTTCGATGTTGCTCGAAAATGCCAAGCCCTCGCGCTGGCTCATGATGGCGATGCCGTGGTCGCCCAGCGTACCCGAGACCAAGATGACATCGCCGGGCTGGCAGTTTGCACCGCTGAGCGCCACGCCCGCGGGCACCTCGCCCACGCCGGCGGTATTGATATAGACGCCGTCGGCCCCGCCACGCTCGACCACCTTGGTGTCGCCGGTGATAATCTTCACACCTGCCTCGTGTGCCGTTTCGGCCATGGTCTGCACAATCTGGCGCAGATTGTCCATGGGATAGCCCTCTTCGAGGATAAAGCCGCACGATAGGTAGCGCACGTTAGCGCCTGAGGTCGCGACGTCGTTGACGGTTCCGCATACGGCGAGGCGGCCGATATTGCCGCCGGGGAAGAACTGCGGCGTTACCACAAAGCTGTCGGTCGACATGGCGATTCGCCCGCTTGCGGGCAGCGCGGCGACACCGGCATCGTTGCCCGCAAGCAGCTCGGGCGACCCAAAGGCATCCAGAAAGACCTCATCGATAATGCGCTTCATCATTTGACCGCCAGAGCCGTGGCCCAGCAGGACAGTGCTATCGGTGGCAGTACGGGACATATCGAAAACTCCAATCATGGGTGGAATCGGCAATAGCCGAGTGTGGCAGAATCGATGTTAAGTAAAAGTCAGCGAGCGCCATTCAGACGAAGTGAGTTGCCTTGAAAGAGGAGGCTGCTGGGCTTTTGCCCGCAGCCGACGATTGAAAGGCAACTCACTTCGTCTGAATGGCGCGCAGCGTCGGCCGGTCCGCCGTTCGTTAGAACGGCGGAACCTAGCAGTCGCGGTAGCGGTAGTACGCCGCGCAGCTGCCTTCTGAGCTCACCATGCACGGGCCGACGGGGTGTTCGGGCGTACATGCGTGGCCGAACAGAGGGCAGTCGCTCGGCGTGATGGCACCGCGCAGCACGTCGCCGCAGCGGCAGCCGCGTGGCTCGACCGTCGCCTCAACGGGCACATCAAAGCGGGTGCCGGCATCAAAGCGCGCGAATTCGGGTCGGATGGAAAGACCCGAGTTGGCAATCGGTCCCAGTCCGCGCCACGTGGTGTCGCACGGCTCAAATACCTGCTCGACCAGCTGGCGCGCCACGGGGTTGCCGTCTGCATTGACGCCACGGCGGTAGGCGTTGTCAATCGCCGGCCTGTTCTCGACAACCATCTGGACCAGCATGCAGATGCCCTGCAAGATATCGACTGGCTCAAACCCGGTGACTACGCCGGGGGTCTCGAACTCATCGACCAAAAACCCAAAGGGTGCCAGGCCTGTGATGGTGGCGACGTGACCAGGCAGGATAAAGCCGTCGATGGTCGTCTCGGGGTCGTTGGAGATCGCACGCAGAGCCGGCGGCGTGGTCTTGTGAGCACAGTAGACCGAGAAGTTCTGGAGTCCGCGCGCGTCGGCCTCCAGGATAGCGGCGGCAATGGTAGGCGTTGTGGTCTCAAAGCCGACGCCCATAAAGATGACCGGGCGTTCGGGATTTTGCTCGGCAATGTCGAGTGCGTCGAGCGGAGAGTAGACGATGCGGATGTCGCGCCCCGTCGCCTTTTGCGCGGCAAGCGAGGTGGACGATCCGGGCACGCGCATCATGTCGCCAAAGGTGGTGATGATGGCGCCGTCCATGTTGGAAAGCGCGATTGCGTGATCGATGTCGCGGTTGGCGGTGACGCAAACGGGGCACCCCGGTCCGCTTAGCAGTTTGAGTCCCGTCGGCATAATGGAGCGAAAGCCATAGCGGCCAATGCTCACGGTGTGCGTACCGCAGACTTCCATAAGGTTGATGCTGCGGTTGCCGACAAGCTCATGAATACGATCGATGAGCTCGCGAGCCAGCTTGGGGTCGCGAAATGCCGAAAAGTCGATACCGGAGCGAACCGGCTGCGCCGCCGCCACTAGTATGCCTCAGCCGGGTTGGTGGCGAGCTGGTCCTCTTCGGCCAGCTCGGCCATGGTATTGACGAGCTCGAGTGTCTCCTGGGCTTCCTGCTCGTCGACAATCTGAATGCCAAAGCCGGCGTGCACGAGAATATAGTCGCCTACCTGCGCCGTCGGCACGAGGCGCAGCGAAACGGGGCGCTCGATGCCCATCATGTCGACGGTCGCCTTAAGGTCGTCGTCGCGTTTAACCACTTTACCGGGAACGGCAAGGCACATAATGTTCCCCTTTTATACGTTTTGCGCTGGATAGGCGCCTAATTACCCATCAGTTGATGGTAGCGCTCGCGGGAGTCGCGAGCAAACGCGTTACACCTGTGAGACGGCGGCGCGCGGGCTGGCAAAACAGCCTATCGAGACGCCGTCTGTGTGAGGCGAGCGCGAGCGATGGCGGCCTGACCGTAGGCGATGCAGCCGTCGTTGACGGGCACAGTGTGGGGGACCAAGACGGCAAGACCGGCGTCTTTGAGTTCATGGGTAAGGAGCTTAAGCAAAAGCCGGTTCATGAACACACCGCCCGAGAGCGCGACAGCATCGAGACCCTCGCGATCACAAATCTCGTACGCGATGTGGGTCGTGGCGTGCGTAATGGCGATGTGGAACCCGAGGGCGAGCCTGTCGGCCGGCGCGCCTGCCTCGATTCCATTCAGAAGAGTTTCGATGAGCGGTTGAGGGTCCAAGATGGGGGAGTCGTCGGCAGGCGTGAATACGCCTGTATGATTGCCGTCGAGACGAACGGGCTTACCGCCGAGCGCGCGCCAGGCGGCGGCTTCGAGTTCGATGGCAGGCTCGCCTTCGTAGGTTGCCTTGCCGCAGATGCCCAAAACTGCAGCGGCGGCGTCAAAGAGACGCCCCATACTGCTCGTGCGTGGGCTGTTGAGGTTCCGCTCGATCATCGTAGTCGTGATGTCGCGCGTTTGCTCGTCGAGGGTGCTCAATAGCCCCGCGGCACCCGGGTGCTCGAGCAGGCCGAGCTCGCTCAGCAGGGCAAAGGCATTGCGCCGGGCATCGCGCACGGATGCGGCGCCGCCGGGGAGCGCCCAGGTGCGCAAATGCGCGGCGCGTTCAAAATCGGCAAGGCCGGCAACAAGAAACTCGCCGCCCCAAATGGTCCCATCGGTGCCGGCGCCGGTGCCGTCAAAGGCGATGCCAAGGACGCGCGCGTCGGTTGTAAGCTGGCCCGCGGCGATAGCCTCGGCCATTACGCTGGCGATATGCGCATGATGGTGCTGCACCTCGACGAGCGGTAGATTGCATTTTCGCGCCTGTTCGCGCGCCCACTGACTCGATAGGTAGCTGGGGTGCAAGTCGCAGGCCAGCGCGGCGGGCGTCAAGTCAAAAAGGTCTTCCAAGCGCGTGCGCGCGGCGCTCCAGGCATCGAAGGTCTCGCCGTTTTCGACATCGCCGATATGCTGCGACACAAAACAGGCTGCCTCGCCGTTCGCATCCTCGCGTGTGAATGCGATCGTTGCCTTTTGCTGTGGGCCGCAGGCGAGCACGCAGGGTGCAGTGCCGTTGAGCGCCGGCAACGACAACGGTTGCGGCGCATATCCGCGTGCGCGACGCACGGGCACGACGGTGCCGTTGACCACACGTACCACGGAGTCGTCATAGCGCGAGAGGATTGCGCGGTCGTTGCCGAGCAGCGCATCGGCGATGCCGGCGGCAACAAGATGTTCCCAGGCGAGGCCGTCATCAGTTTCAATCGGTTCCTCGCTCAGGTTTCCGCTGGTCATGACCAGCGCGTACATGTCATGCGACGCAGCAGCTGCAAGCAGCAGATGCTGAAGCGGTGTATAGGGGAGCATGACGCCGAGCTCGGGTAGATCGTGCGCGACGGATGGCGCGAGTGTAAGGGCGTCGGGGGAATCTCCCTCGCCAACAGCACGCCGGCGCAACAGCACAATGGGGCGGATGCTGCCGGTTAGCAAGCTGCGCTCGGTATCATCGATATGACACAGGCGCTCAACGTCGGCAAGGCTGCGCACCATAACGGCAAGCGGTTTGTTGCTGCGGCGCTTTCGACGGCGAAGCTCGGCTACCGCCTGCTCGTTGGAGGCGTCGCATGCCAAGTGGAATCCGCCCAGGCCCTTGATGGCGACAATACCGCCGCTGGCCAGCAGTTCGACACAGCGGTCAATAATGGCATCGCTGGTTTCGCGCGTGCTGCCGACGGCTGGCGTCGTCCCCGAGCCCTCGAGCTCCATGTCGCCCGCCGCCTCGCGCCAGGTAATATGTGGCCCGCAGTCAAAGCAGGCATCGGGCTGCGCATGAAAGCGCCGGTCAAGCGGGTCGCCATACTCTGCGGCGCACTCGGGGCACATGGGAAAGCAATCCATCGACGTGGCCGCTCGGTCATAAGGCTGCGACCGGATGATGGTAAAGCGTGGGCCGCAGTTGGTGCAGTTGATAAAGGGGTAGTGATAGCGTCGGTCGGCGGGATCGAACAACTCGCGCAGGCAGTCGTCACAGGTGGCGATATCGGGGGAGATGAGCGTCGTGTGCACGGTCTGATCCTGCGACGCTACGATACGAAAGACCTGCTCATCGTCGGCATCCCAAGCGTCGGGCTCCAGGTCTGCAACAGCGACATGCTCAACGCGGGCCGCGGCAGGTGCGTGCTTCGACAGCGCGGCGACAAAGTCGTCGAGTGCCTCGACCGAAGCATGCGCCTCGATGTGCACGCCATCGCCCGCGTTGAGCACCCAGCCGCAGATGCCATGCGCCATAGCCTCGCGATACACAAATGGCCGCATGCCAACGCCCTGCACAATGCCCGTCACATGAATATGCACATGCCGCATGTGGCTCCCCTTCATTGAAGTGTGTGCTGTTAGAGCCCCAAGCTCTGCTTGGTGGCGGCGCAGGTGAGCTCGCCGTGCTTAACGCCGCGCAGCCCCAGCAACCGGTCCGCCAGCTCGTAGACGCGTTTGCCGCGACCCTTGAGCGCAAGAATCTCCAGGCAGTTGTGGTGGTCCAGATGCACGTGCATGGTCGAGACAATCTCGTCGGTGTAGTCGTGCTGCACCTCGTCCAGACGGCGCGTCAGATCGCCGGTATGGTGGTCATAGATCATGGTGAGCGAACCGATGACCTGCTCGTCGGGCGTGCGCATCTGCTCCTTGGCGATCGAGGCGCGAATCAGATCGCGTACGGCCTCGGATCGGTTGGCCACGTCACCGCGGCGTGCGATTTGCTCGTCAAAGCGGCGCAGCAGGTCGTCGGGCGCGGTGACCGAAAAGCGGACCAGCTCGGAGCTGGAGCCGCTGCAGCGGCAGCTCGCATCGTCGTCCGCACCGTGATTGTGCGCGTGCTCGTGCTCGGCCACGTTACACCAGTTTCACAGAGCCGACGGAGTTGTGATCTGCCTCGATGGCCTCCTCGTAGCCCTCGAGCGCATCGTGCGCCTCGTGCAGCGCAGACATGGCGGCCTCGAGCTTGGCGCCAATGCGCTCCATGTCAAAGTTCTCGGTCGCATGCAGCAGCTGATGGCTCCACTCGTGAGCGAGCTCAATGGTGTCGTCGACCTGCTTGACGCTCATGGCAAGCTGGCTCATGTTCATTCCGACGTCATGCATGGGAATCTCCTTTTGTACGGGGCGATATGGTGGTTCAGATTCTACTACGCCCGCCTTGGGCGCCGCCGCATAAGAAAACGGGTGCGAGTCCGTCTGACCCGCACCCGTTCACTGGGGGCTGTTTGTGTCTACCATACTATCCGTGGCCGCATGTCTTGCGTTTGGCACTCCGGCGAGCGGTGCAAAACCGCTCATGGACGGCAGACAAGTAACAAGCGTATTACAGATGTTTCTCCAGCAGTGCCTGAAGTCTTGCCTTGGGTAAGGCGCCGACCGAGCGGTCGACCTCCTCGCCGTTCTTAAAGACGATCAGCGTGGGGATGCTCATGACGCCAAACTTCATGGCCAGGTCCTGGTTGTCGTCGACGTTGCACTTGGCCACAGCCAGCTTGCCGGCCAGTTCGTCGGCAACCTCGTCTACGATGGGCGAGAGCGAGCGGCAGGGGCCGCACCACGGGGCCCAAAAATCAACCAGTACGGGCAGGCTATCGTTGACGACAGCGTCGAAGTTCTCGGGGGTAATCTGCTTAATGTCAGCCATGGTGACCTCCATAATGCGACGCGGCTCGGCCGCGTAAAACTCAGTACGACCGTGCTTATACCCAGCGGCTCGTAAAGCAACCACTCGCGGGCGGCTCTTTTATATAATGGTGGGCACGCAAACGATTGGAGAGCGCATGCCCACGTCACAAAGCCAGAAAAAAGAAGCCATCGCTCAGGCGACCGAGCAGGAGCTCGCGTCGCTTGCAGATCGCGGCGTGCGTATCTCGGGCAACGCGTGCTCGCCGATTGTGCTGGTCAAAGGCGATTTGGATGAAGCCGAGTGCTCGGGCGGCGAACTTGCCGCCGGCGCGGATGGTGCCGCATTGCGCAAGGCGCTCGGGGCAATCGGTTACGCGCCCGAAGATTTTTGTGTGCTGGCGAGTGTTGCCGGCGCAGGCGACGGAGCTGTGGCGGTGGGCCACGCCCTGCCGTGCGACCTGTTCCGCGAGGCGCTTGAGGCCTTGGACCCCGAGGCGGTGCTGCTGCTCGATAACAGCGCGGCCGATGTCATGCGCGAAACCTACGCCGACATGCTCGTGGCGATTGATGACTTCGACACCGCCATGCTCAAGCCCGGTCTGATCGCCCATGTGCAGGGCCGCCGCGTGCTCGCGCTCGATGGCTTTGAGGCGGCGCTGACCGACAAAGCGGCCAAGCAGCGCATGTGGGCCTATATCAAGCAGCTGACCCCGGCGGTTGCTCCACTGTAGCGGATTAGCGCCGGCGAGCGATTACCTGGCGGGCATGCCGTCGACCATGCGCGGCGGCCGTCCAAAGATGCCTCCTACGCTATCGAGAGCTCGGCTATCCTCAGCTTGCCAGTTCGAAAATGGACCCGCCGCATGATTGAATCTTTATTTCAACTTGACACCTGGCTTTACAGCTGTCTTGTCAGCTGTAAAGCCAGGTGTCATACTAAAGCTCCAAGATTCGCCAAAAGAGAGGGGCCTTGATGGCACAGAGTGCGAACATGGATGCATCGGAGCTTGCACGCGATATCGCGGCCGGCCTGGCATCGGCAACGACGGCAACGGAGCGCGCGGCACTGGTGCCCGCAGAGCTCGTCGAGGCCATTCATCAGCTAAAAACCCAACGTGACGCAGTGATCCTGGCGCACTATTATGTGGCGCCCGAGGTCCAGGCCGTTGCCGATTACGTCGGCGACAGCTTCTACTTGGCAAAGCTCGCCAAGAGCCTGCCGCAGCAGACTATCGTGCTGTGCGGTGTGGAGTTTATGGGCGAGAGCGCCAAGCTGCTCAATCCCACCAAGACCGTGTTACTGCCCGAGCCGGGCGCGGACTGCCCCATGGCGCACATGGTCAAGCGCGAGACGGTCGACGCGGCGCGCGCCGAGTATGGCGACGACCTGGCCGTGGTGTGCTACGTCAACTCGACGGTCGAGATCAAGAGCTGGAGTGACGTGTGCGTTACCAGCTCTAACGCCGTCAAGATCGTCTCCGAGCTGCCACAGCAGCACATCTTGTTCATTCCCGACCAGAACCTGGGCCGCTTTGTGGCCGAGCAGGTGCCCCAAAAGCACGTCATTCTCAACAACGGCTATTGCCCGCGTCATCACATCATCACCGCCGAGCAGATCGTCGACGCGCAGGAGGCACATCCCGATGCGCTCGTGCTGGCGCACCCCGAGTGCAAGGCCGACGTCCTGGCCGAGGCCGACTACATCGGCTCCACCGCCGGCATCATCAAGTATGCCGAGGAGTCGGACGCCAACGAGTTCATCATCGTGACGGTCCGCGGCGTGCTCTACGAACTCGAGCGCCGCTGCCAGGGCACCGGCAAGAAGTTCTACTTCCCTGCGGTGCGGCCCACCTGCGTCAATATGGATCTCATCACGCTCGAAAAGCTCGCGCACTGCCTGGAGACGGGCGAGGGCGAGGTGCAGATTGGCGTGTCGGACGAGGCCGCCGATCAGGCCAAGCTCACGCTCGACCGCATGCTCGAGTACGCGGCGCGCTAAGCCAATGTGACATGAGGGACCATCCCTTATGCCACATTACAAGGGAGAGGATTCCTATGGAAACCAAACAATACCCCGATATGGAGTGTGACGTCGTCATTGCCGGTTGCGGCGTGGCGGGCCTGTATGCGGCTCTCAATCTGCCGACGAGCACGCGCGTAATCATGCTCTCCAAGGGTGCCATCGACGAGTGCGATTCGATGCTCGCGCAGGGCGGCATTTGCGTGCTGCCCGAAGGCTCGGACTACGATGCCTTCTTTGAGGACACCATGCACGCCGGCCACTACGAGAACCGCCGCGAGAGCGTCGACATCATGATTCGCTCGAGCCGCTCGGTCATCAACGACCTGCTAGCCATGGGCGTGGACTTTGAGCGCAAGGCCGACGGCAGCCTCGGCTTTACCCGCGAGGGCGCGCACAGCCGCCCGCGCATTGCCTTCCATGCCGATATTACGGGCAAGGAGATTACGACCAAGCTGCTCCAGGCTGTCCGTAAGCTGGACAGCGTGCAGATTCTCGAACACGTTGCCATGACCGACATCCTGACCGCCGAGCGCGATGGCGCCACGGTTTGCACCGGCGTTGTCGCCGTTGCCGTGGATGAGGGCGATTCGGCTCGCCCCGCCGACGAGCTGGCAAATGCCGCTGAGGACGTGCATGCCGGTAAGCCGTTTAAGATCCATGCCCGCCACACGCTGTGGGCTACGGGCGGTATCGGCGGCGTATACGACCATTCGACTAACTACCCGCAGCTCACGGGCGATGCCTGCTACATTGCTCAGGAGCATGGCATTAAGATGGAGCACCTGGACTACGTGCAGATTCACCCCACGGGACTGTTCTCGCCGCAGCCGGGTCGTACGTTCCTAATCAGCGAGAGCTGCCGCGGCGAGGGCGCGATTCTGCTCAATGCCGCCGGCGAGCGCTTTACCGACGAGTTGCAGCCGCGCGACGTTGTCGCCGCCGCCATCCGCGAGCAGATGAAGCAGGACGGCACCGAGCACGAGTGGCTGAGCTTTGCCCCCGTCGAGCGCGATGTGGTGACCGGGCACTTTACCAACATCCGCGCGCGCTGCCTGGAGGACGGTCGCGATATCTTGGACGAGCCCATTCCCGTTACGCCCACGCAGCACTACTTTATGGGCGGCGTGTGGGTCGACAAGGACGGCCGCACCTCGATGCCCGAGCTCTACGCCGCGGGCGAGACGGCCTGCAATGGCGTTCACGGCAAGAACCGCCTGGCTTCTAACAGCCTGCTCGAGTCTCTGGTTTGGGGCCGCCGCGCCGCGTGGTACATGCGCACCGGCGAGTCGCTGGCCGTGGAGCAGGCCGGTGAGCCCGCGCTTGACGGGCGTCACCGCGCCCTGAGCGCCGACTCCCTTGCAATCGATGATTTGGCTCGTGCCGCCGGTACGCAGGCCGTGGAGGAGTAGACCATGAATTCCATTACCATGAAGCTCGTCGTCGATGATCTGATTTTGCAGGCTCTGCGCGAAGACATCACGTTTGAGGACGTGAGTACGGCGAGCGTGTGCCCCACGGCGCGCCCCGCTACCGTTGAGCTCATCGCCAAGGCCGACGGCATTATCGCCGGCCTGGACGTATTCGCCCGCACCTTTGAGCTGCTGGATCCGCAGAGCTCCGTGTTGTTCGATGTCGCGGACGGCGACGGGGTACACGCTGGCGACCATGTGGGCCAGGTGCGCGGCGACGCGCGCGTGCTGCTTTCGGGCGAGCGCGTGGCGCTCAACTATCTGCAGCGCATGAGCGGCATCGCCACTTACACGCATCGGATGGTGGCTGCGCTCGAGGGCACCAAGACCGTGCTTGTCGACACGCGCAAGACCACGCCGGGAATGCGCGTCTTCGAGAAGGCCGCAGTCGAGATCGGCGGCGGCAGCAACCACCGTTACAACCTGTCGACGGCCGTCATGCTCAAGGACAACCACATCGATGCCGCCGGTGGCGTGACGCGTGCGATCGAGATGGCGCGCGCCCATGCATCGTTTACCACGACGGTCGAGATCGAGTGCGAGAACCTGGACATGGTGCGCGAGGCTGTGGAGGCCGGAGCCGACATCATCATGTTCGACAACATGACCCACGACGATATGGCTGCCGCGATTGAATTTATCGCCGGTCGTGCCAAGACCGAGTGCTCGGGCAACGTGGACGCCAGCAATATCCGCGCGCTTGCCGACCTGGGCGTTGACTTTATTAGCTCGGGGGCGCTGACGCACTCTGCGCCGATTCTCGACCTCTCGCTTAAGCACCTGCGTCTGCTGGACGGTAAATAATGGACGCCCGCGAGCGTCGCCGTGCCATCATGGCCGTGCTCGAGGGAGCCAAGGGACCCGTATCGGGCAGCGCGCTTGCCCGCGAGGTGGGTGTGAGCCGCCAGATTGTCGTGCAAGACATTGCTCTGCTGCGCGCCGACGGGCACGATATCGTGGCGACCAACCGTGGTTATGTGCTGCAGGAGGCCCCCAGCAGCCCCGCCGTGCCCACGCGCTTGGTCAAGGTTCGCCACAGCGTGGAGCAGGCAGGCGATGAGCTCACGAGCATCGTCGACGCGGGCGGCGCCGTGCTCAACGTGATCGTCAACCACCGCGTGTACGGCAAGATCACGGCCGACCTGGACATCCGCAATCGTCGCGATGTTGAGCGCTACCTGCACGATATCGAGAGCGGCAAGAGCTTTCCGCTGCTAACGGTGACGAGCGGCTATCACTTCCATCGTATTGCGGCAGAAGACGAGCAAACCCTCGACGAGATCGAGGCCATGCTCAAAGAGAAAGGCTACCTGGCAGACCTAATGCCCTACGAAGACGACCTATCGTAGCTGACGCTGCAAACGCCCCTAAGCGGCAATCTGGCGTTCAATCGTCGGTCGCGTACAAAAGTACGCTTCCCTCCTCTTTCACGTCACCTTGCTCGCTTAGGGACGTTTTCGCTGACGTGAGCTCAACCTGCGACGGTGCCAAATTGGTTATCCGCACGAAAAAAAGAGGCCTCCGCGGCGATGCGGGGGCCTCCTTTTTGTGCACGGTGTACTTGTGAGTGTGCAAGTGGGGGAGTTGTTACTCCTCGACGATCTCGGTGATCGCGCCGGCGGGGCAAGCGTCCTGGCAAGCGCCACAGGCGACGCAGGAATCCTCGTCAGCGACGGTAGCGACGTCCTGGAGCTCCAGAACGCCAGCGGGGCAGGAGTCGACGCAAACGCCACAAGCGATGCACTCGTCGGCATCAATTACGGGATGAGCCATGGTAGTTTCCTCTCTGTTGACCGACGCTACAGGCGATGCGCGCCGGTTTGATTCGGGCAAAAACATACCACGGGAGCGACCGTTTGCAATACCCTCTGACCGGCATCTTCATACCGTTCGCCGAGTATGCCGCGGCTTACTAAAAAACATGCAGGTGAGGCCGTTGAGCTGCGCAAATGTTAGCTATAGGTGACTTGAAATATAGGGCGATTGAGCGTGCTTGCGGAAACCGCATCCCGTAATCCACGTCCAAAACGGGACACAGTTTCAGGCTCGCACCTCAGTCAACTCTACATAGATTTCAATAGATCTGCCGAGAACTCAAACAGCGTATCTACCTGCGTATTTGAGAACCTAAACTCTCAGCAATAAGAAATCTTATATGAATTGACTTAGATTTTGTATATTCCGGCCCATAAGGGGATACACTACATCCTGAAAGACAAGCCGAAGCGCTGCGCGACAGACCGTCGAGGCGGCGCGAACGCAAAAGAGAGAGGGAATTTCTAATGAGTAAGATTCTTGGTATCGACCTTGGTACTACTAACTCCGCTATGGCCGTCCTCGAGGGCGGTTCTCCGACCATTATCGTGAACGCCGAGGGCGACCGCACCACCCCGTCCGTTGTTGGCTTCCGTGCCGACGGTGACCGCGTTGTGGGTAAGGCCGCTAAGAACCAGGCGGTCACCAACCCCAAGAACACCGTGTTCTCTATCAAGCGCTTCATGGGCCGCAAGTACTCCGAGTGCACCTCCGAGATCAAGACCGTGCCGTATGAGGTCAAGGAGGGCCAGGGTGGCCGTGCCGTCGTCGACATCGAGGGCAAGGATTACACCGCCGAGCAGGTGAGCGCCATGACGCTCGCGAAGATGAAGGCCGACGCCGAGAAGTACCTGGGCGAGACCGTCACCGACGCCGTCATCACCGTCCCGGCCTACTTCAACGACGCCCAGCGGCAGGCCACCACGG
>CAUAEH010000014.1 GCA_958427975.1 uncultured Collinsella sp.
CGTGCCCGTCTCCACGTCGTCGCGCCGCGCCACAAAGCCACAGTCCACGCCAGCATCTTGGAGCCCCGCCACGAGCGATGCACCGAACGCATCGCGCCCGACCGCGCCAATCATGCACGTGCGCGCACCCATGCGCGCGGCGGCGACGGCCTGGTTAGCGCCCTTGCCACCGGCGTTGGTGATAAAACCGCTGCCGCCGACGGTCTCGCCCGCGCGCGGCATGCGCTCGCACGCCACCGAAAGGTCCATGTTCATGCTGCCGAACACCGCAACGATGCCGCGATCTGCCATGGGAACCTCCTCATCTACGGGCCTTATGCCCACCGTCGGCCGTCGATCGTGCGCCCTCGCACCTCTATAACTTTAGTTCACTTTGATGTGAACGCGCCCTTGAGGTTGCGCCAGCAGCAAGCATTCACAGGAGCAGGCAGCTACAATGAATATATGCTGATTATTCTCGTCATTGGATGATGTTTTATGGAACAATTCCCACAATCGAGCCCACGCGGACCGCGCCGCGCGCCCGATAACCAGGCGCCGCACGAACGCCCACGCGCCGACCGCCGCGCCGGCGAGTCGCGACGCGGCCCGGTCCCGCATCGAACGCCCACCAACAAGGGCGCCCACACCAACAACGCCGCAAAAGAACAGGCACCAGCTCGTCCCAAGTCCCGCTACATTCCTGCGCTCGACGGCCTGCGCACGCTCGCCGTCGTCGCGGTGGTGCTCTATCACCTCAACCTCACGTGGGCTCAGGGCGGCCTGCTCGGCGTCACGATCTTCTTTGTGCTTTCGGGCTATCTGATCACGCGCTTGCTGCTCAACGAAGTCGCTAAGACCGGCCGCATCGACCTTAAGAGCTTCTGGATTCGCCGCATCCGTCGCCTGGTCCCCGCCGTGGTAACGGTAGTGTTCGTGACCTGCGCGCTGTGCACCATCTTTAACCACGTGATGCTCACCAAGATGCGCCCCGACATCCTGCCGTCGCTGCTGTTCTTCAACAACTGGTGGCAGATTGCCCAAAACGTCTCATACTTCAATGCTCTGGGCGATCCCTCGCCGCTCACGCACTTCTGGTCGCTTGCCATCGAGGAACAGTTCTACCTGATTTGGCCGCCACTGCTGTTTGCCATGGTATCCATGCATGTGAGCAAGCCCAACACGCGCCGCGTGGTTCTGGGCCTTGCCGCGGTATCTGCCCTCGCCATGATGGTGCTTTACAACCCTGCCGCCGACCCCAGCCGCGTGTACTACGGCACCGACACCCGCGTGTTCTCGCTGCTGCTGGGTGCCTGGTTGGCCTTTATCTCCGATCGCGACCTGGCGCCGGTGCGTCTCGCACATCGTTTGGGGCTCAATCGCCTGGCTGGCGCCGCCAAGCGCGGCAAGAGCGCCGAGGGCAAGCCTGGCGAGAGGGCCGACGAATCAGCCGAGACCGCCCCGGCACAGCCGAGCGCCCTCGTGCGCTTTTGGTCCTCGCCCGCATCCATCGATGTGTTGGGCGTCGTGGGTCTGGTTGGCCTTGCCGCCATGGTCGCGCTCACCAATGGCTACACCGCGTTCCAGTATCGCGGCGGCACGCTGTTATGCTCCATCCTCACGCTCATGGTCATCGCGGCCTGCGTGCAGCCCCAGGGAATGGTTGCCCGCGCGCTGTCCGCCGAGCCGCTCGTGTGGGTTGGCAAGCGCTCGTACAGCATCTACCTTTGGCACTATCCGCTGCTGTTGCTCATGAACCCGGTCGCCAACATCAACGATACGCCCTGGTGGCAGTACATTTTGCAGGTGCTGCTGGTGGTCGCCGTAGCCGAGTGCTCCTATCGCTTTATCGAAACGCCGTTTAGGAAGGGCGCCTTCGGCCGCACCGTCGCCGAATTCCGCGATGGCACCACCACGCCCGCCAACTGGGTACGCGCGCACGTCCCTGCCTGCGCAGCCTGCGCTGTCGTGTTGGTCGTTGCACTGGGCGGCCTTATCTTTGTGCCCGAGACGTCTGCGCTGAGCGGCGAGGGCGCCGAAGTTCTGAACAAGGAAGCCAAAAACACCGCGCCCACCGACCAGCAGGCGGCCGACGACACCGACAAGGACAACGACGGCTTCCCCGATGGCTCCTACGACCTGTTGATGATCGGTGACTCCGTGTCGCTACGCGCCGTTGATTCCTTTGACGGTGTGTTTCCGCACAGCCATATCGATGCCGAAAAGGGCCGCCAGTTTGATGCGGGCCGCGCGACATTTGAGGGCTATATCCAGCAGAACCTTGCCGGCAAGATCGTGGTCTTTGCCCTGGGCACCAACGGTTTGGTAACGGACGCCCAGGTCGACGCGATCATGGCCAACGCCGGCGAGCAGCGCATTGTCGTGTTTGTAAACACGCGTAGCCCGCAGCCGTGGGTCGGGTCCACGAACCAGGCCATCGCCAACGCCGCAACGCGCTACAAGAATGTACGCGTTATCGACTGGTACGGGTACAGCGCCAACCGCAACGACCTGTTTGACGGCGACGGCACGCACCTGTCGGCCACCGGCGTGGCCGAGTACCTCAATCTCATCCACGATGCGGTCAAGAAGGACCTGCCCGTGCACCCCGAGGACCACGTCAACGATCCGCAGCCGGCAGCCGTCAAGTCCGCCGCCGATGCACTCGTCAATGCCCTCGCCTACAAGCCACACAAGCTCGGCGGCGACAAGTAACGCGCAGTCAAATCCGCTCACACCCGCAGGGGGCGTCGGCCGTGGCCGACGCCCCCTGCGGCAGTTAGGGACGTTCCTTATGTGCCGGCACCTGGAGACACTCCTGACGCAGCCGATGAAGACCTCTACGGATGAATTCCAAGCCGCTCCGCCGCTCCAGACATCGTTTCCGTGCCTCGCGCCTGCTCCAAACAATCAAAACAAGCCCTTTTCGCCGCAACCCCAAAGGTCTGGGGCAAAAAAGGCCAAATATGAGTACTGTTACCATTTTAGTAGCAGGCAAAACCACCCAAAATGACATCCGGGCGACCCCTACAGCCCTCTAAAGCAGCCAACCTGACTGGTTTAAGGCGTATTGGGGCCAATTTTAATGGACATACTATAGGTTATGTTCATTATCTTTTTGAATGTAAATGCTATTCACTTAGCAACAGTACTCATATTTGGCAGTTTTTGCCCACTGCCATATAACTAACACCCTATAGCAGACAAAAAACAGGCCGCAGCCCATCGCTGCGGTCCGTTCGGAAGCAAAAGTGAGCGTTAAGCGCTGTAGCCCATTGCCTGTAGGACAAACATGACGACCGTCAACACCGTAATCACGCCGATAGTCGCCCACGTGAGCACGTTCCATACGCGGCCGTTGCGGTTGGCGCCCATAATGTGGCGATCCGCCGCGATAACCACCTGGAATACCAAGACTACGGGCAGCAGCACGCCGTTGATGACCTGCGAGGTCATCATAATCTGGAACAAATCGACGCCAGGCATGAGCACCAACACGGCAGAAATGCCGATGATGGCCGTAATGATGCCGCGGTAAACCGGGGCCTCGTCCCAGCTGCGATCGGCGCCGCGCTCCCAACCAAAAGCCTCGCAGATGGCACTCGACGTAACGCCCGGCAGCACGCAGGCAGCCAAAAAGCTCGCTGCGACCAGGCCCGAGGCGAACAACACCGTGGACCACTGGCCCGCGATGGGCTCCAGCGCGCGGGCGGCATCGGCGGCATCGCTAATCTGAATACCCGCCGGGAACAGCACCGTACCGGTCGTGATGATAATGAAGCCCGCAATGATATCAGCAGCGATCGAGCCGCTCACGGTATCAATACGCTGCAGCACGATGTCGTCCTCGCCCGCATTCTTATCGACCACGTTGTTCTGAGCCAGAAAGATCATCCACGGTGCAATGGTGGTACCGATCGTTGCGACCACGAGCGACACGTAGCTGGGATCGTTCTGAATATTGGGGACGACCAAGTCGACCGCGACCTCGCCCCAGTTGGGGCCGGCCATAAACGCGGCGACGATGTAGGTCACGAACACGCAGCTTACCAGCAGCAGAATCTTCTCGATGCGCTGGAAACTGCCCGACATGGTAAGCATCCACACCAGCAGCGCCACGAGCGGCACCGAGATGCTCGCCGGAACGCCAAACAGGGCAAGGCCACTCGCGATACCCGCGAACTCCGAGATGGTCACCGCCGTGTTGGCGATCAACAGCGCCGCCATGGCCAGCACGCTCTTGCGCACGCCAAAGCGCTCGCGAATGAGCGACGCCAGGCCCTTACCCGTGACGCATCCGCAGCGCGCCGCGGTCTCCTGCGTCACGATAAGCAGCACGGTCATGACGGGAAGCATCCAGAGCATCTTATAGCCATAGCTGGCGCCCGCGCTGGAATACGTGGCGATGCCGCCGGCGTCATTGCCCGAAAGCGCCGCCAGAAGACCGGGGCCCATGGCGCCAAAGATGGCCGCGATGGTCAGCTTTTGCTTGGTGCTCGGCTTTTGCTTCGTATTTTGCACGCGACCACCTACCCCATGACCGACATGGTGAGCAGCACCGCAGCAGCACAGTACGCCACACACGAGATCATGACGGCGATGACGTTCATGGCGGTACCCGACGTATTGAGGTCGTGCTCATCGCGCCAGAACAGCACCATCAGGTAAATCACGGCGCTCATGTTGCCCACCAGGCAGATGATGGCCGCGATGTTAAAGCAGCCGGTAAAGAGCTGCTCCTCAAACATAGGGGCATCGGGGAACGCGGCGGTGCGCACCAGCTGCGCGCACAGGTAGGTCACGAGTGACAGAATCAGGCCCATGCCCGTGCTCTGGAAGAAGAATCCCAGGTACGGTTTGGGCTCGTCGTCGTGACCGTCGTACTCGAGGAAGTAGTTTTTGACGAAAGACACCATGCGCGAGGCAGCCAGCAGCACGAGCGGCATGGCGCACATGGGGAACACCACCAGATGCGCGGAGCCCAGCGCCGTCCCCAGCACCGTCGCCATAATGCACGAGGCGATGCCCCACACGACGACCCAGTACTGACGATGCACGAACCAGCTGAGCACGTTCGTCGAGTCGTCCGACGCGCTATCGCCCGAGCCGACACCGGCAATCTGCAGGTCCTCCTGATGCTCCTCGGCGATAACGTCCATGGCGTCGTCGAAGGTCACGATACCCAGGATATGACGGTTCTCGTCGCAGACAGGGATGGCAACCAGGTCGTACTTGGTCATCTCGTCCGTCACGTCTTCCTGGTCCTCGTCGGGCGAGACGTAGACCAGATCGCGATAGGCAAGCTGGCCCAGCGTGGCGTCGCGGTCAGCCACGATCAGCGTGCGCAGCGAAAGCACGCCCGTCAGCATGCCACTCGGATCCTCGGTATAGACGTAATAGACGCTCTCAAAGTCCTCGTCGAGTTTGCGAATCGCCTCGATGGCATCACCGACTGTCGCCGTGGCGGGCAGCGAGACAAACTCCGAGGTCATGATACGGCCGGCGGTGTTGTCCTCATAGCCCAGCAGATTACGAATCGCCTTCTCCTCCTTGACGCCCATCAGGCGCAGGAGCTTCTCGGCCTTCTCATAATCGAGTTCGTCGATCAGGTCGGCAGCGTCGTCCGGGTCCATCATGGCCAGCATCGACGATGCGTCGGTATCGGACAGGCCCTCGAGCATCTCGGTCATGAGCTCGTCGTCATCGAACTCCGAGATGGCCTCGGCGGCCTGTGCCGTGTCGAGCTGTGCGAACACCTGCGCACGCAGGCGCGGGTCGAGCTGCTCGATGATGTCGGCGATGTCAGCAGGATGCAGCTCGCCAAGCGTCTTGTGCGACACCGAGAGCTGGATGTTCTTAGTCGAGCGATCGAGCAGGTCCATGTAAGACCAGGCGATAATGTCCTCGCTGAGCGGCTTGCCCAGGTGCTTCATAAAGCCCTCGACGACATGCTCGAGTGTGGGGCTGATCGCCCGCAGCAGACCGCGGGCGCCAACTTCGGCACCCAGCAGGCGCAGCTGATTTTCGCCCGACATGGAGAACTTAATGTCGTTGACGCGCACGACCTTCATGCCCTGCGTATCGACAATCTGCTTGTTAAGCACGTCGCGGGCAAGCAAGAGTTCTGTCGGCTGCAGGTACGAAAAACGGATTTCGGTGGCCGACGTCTTAAGGTGTACACCCGTCTCGTCGATACGGTCGACCCATTTGCGCCAGCTGATCATAAACGGCGTCTTGCCGGGACCACGGAACGCGAGCGACGTCACGTGCGGAAAAACTTCGCCGGTTGCAATGCCAAAATCGTTAACCACGCCGAGCTTTTCGCCGTCGACGTCCAAGACCGGCAATTTGAGCATCTCACTCAGATAATTCAATGGTGCTCCCCATCATTATTCCTGCGGACCGCGCGACCATGCCGGCGCGCAATCCGTGGACTTTTTGATATGTATACGCATGCGCGGGCGGCACGCCGCTCGGCGCTCACACCCCGTGCACGCGCAGAAAGCACCTGCATGGGGTCATCGACTGTATGGTCGAGGTTTGGATTTCACCTGTAACCTTTCTCTTGACCCTCATTAACCGCAGTAACTATAGCATCAGCATCGCGCTGCGGCACCGAATTTATGCGCTGCACATCGCAGGCATACCAAACGCTGACGTATCCGTGACATAGAGCCGGATGGGTGTGGTGGGACAAAGCGATTAAGACCGCCCTAAACGACCAGTCGTTTAAGCACGTCCCCAATGACTACTCTGTGGTGTCGTCGTCCTCGGGGAGTTGGGGGAACACGGCGTTTTTGGGCATGGAAACCTTGGTGAGCGAGGTGAGCTTTTTGCTCAATGCCGTATCCGTCTTGACCAGGTCGCTGAGCGTCACGATCTTGTAGCCGTCGGCGACAAGGCCATCGATAATCTGCGGCAGCGCCTCGAGCGTCTGCTCGGCGCACTCATCGCTATCGGTAAGCAGCACGATATTGCCCGGCGTCATCGAGTCGAGCACGGTCGATACTTGCTCGTCAGCACCGTTGAGCAGCCAGTCGCCCGAATCGATATTCCACGAAACCACGGCGGACACCAGGTCCATCGAGTCGATCCAGTTTTGCTCGTCAAACGCGGCGTAGGGGGCACGCAGCAACATCGCCTCGACGCCGGTCGCCGACTTAATCGCCTCGGTGCCCTTCGCGATCTGCTTGCGTACCGTCTCGCGATCCTCGCCCTTGAGCGAATCATCGCTGTAGCTGTTGGAGCCGATCTCGCATCCGGCATCGACAATCGCTTTGGCAGTAGCGGGCGAGGCTTCCGCGGCATCGCCCGAAAGGAAGAACGTCGCCGTGACGCCCTTCTCCTTGAGCACCTGCAAGATCTGCTTGGTCGCGCCGCTCGGACCCTCGTCAAATGTCAGGGCCACGTACTTTTCGTTGCCCTTGGGCGCTACGCTTGCGCACTCGACCACGCAGTCGGTGGCGGGCACGACCTCGCCGCGGTCCTGCGTCTTGCCCGACTGCTCGCCGACCCATACCTCGGAGCGGCCCTGAACGCCCCAGGTTTTGACATACTCAATGGCGCCCGTGCCCTCGACCTTAAGCTTTGGCTCGATAGTCGTGGCCTGGACCTCGTGCTTTTCGTACACGTTGCGGCCATCCTTGACCGTCACCTTCTCGCCACCCGTAAGCTCGCGACTATCCCATTTGCCTTGCTTCACGCGCTTGCCGTCGACCTTCACCGACAGCTTTTCGCCGCCATGGCGCTTGAGCACGCTATCGTCGACGGCCAGCAGATCGCCGGCGTCGTACGTTTCGGTCAGGCTTTGATCGTCGATGAGATTCTGCAACGTAGAGCCCACGCGTACCGCGGTCTTTTGCCCGTTGAGCTCCACGTCCACGCTGCGGTTGACGTAGCCCACGACGGCAGCGATAAACAGCACGAGCGCGCAACCCACGGCGATGAGCGCATAGGGCAGGCGGGACGGTCGACGCGGCGAGCGCCCGTTGCCGATGCGCGCGCTGCGATCGCTAAACCCACGGCTATGGTTGAGGTACATCGCGCCGGGCTTACGGCGACGTCGACGCTGACCGCTGGGCAGCTGCCCCAGGTCGCGGCGCGCCGTCGGACGCGCACCCGAGCGCCCGTTTAAGTTAGATCCGTTTTGGTGCATGTGCCCTCCCCCATAAACACAGCGAGCCGGAGCAACATGTCTCCGGCTCGCCTCCCATCATTTGGTACGTCGCTATTTGCTAGCTTTTGACGAGCCCCCGCTCGCCTTTTGATATTCGTCCTTAAAGGCCTTGAACATACCGCGCGTCTTGCCGAGCTGCTTGCCCAGTGCGCGGCTGCCCTTGTCCACGGCGACCGATCCCTTGTCATCGAGCACCTTGGCGCCCTTCTTGACCTTATCGCCCACCACGACACTGGCCTCGGCAGCCTTGGCGGCCGCGCCGCCCGAATACCCGAGCGACTTGACCTCGTCCGAGACAATCATCGCGCCGTTCTCGTAGCCGCGCAGCATCGTCGGCGGCACCTGCGTGTCGCCCACCAACATGCTCGATGCGGCGCTGGCGGTCACATAGAACGTCTGTACAATGCCCGAACGCGGCTTGAATTCAACGTCCGAGCAGTAGCCCACGACATCGCCCGATTCCGTGCGCACGTCCATGCCAACCCAGATGATGCAATCGTCCAGGTTGATATCGAGGCGCTTGGCCGCGGCGGCATCGTAGGTGCCCTTGACGTCGTCGACCGCGACAGCGCCCTCATAGACGCCGATGGCATCGAGCGCCACAAACCGGTCGGGGCGCTCGATCATACCCGCGATATCGGACTGGCGAACCATAAAGCCCACCACGCGCGTACCGCCCGGGGTAAAGACGGGAAAGTGAATCTTGCCGAGCTTTTTAGGGCTGCGCGGCGTGCCGTCCTTTTTGGTGCGCTTGTCTTCGGCAGGCTTACGATAAACCTTGACGCCGACAAAATCCCCTGCGCGCATTATGCCTCGGTCGAGGACTCCGTGGCCTCGGTGCCGGCCTCGGTGACGTTCTCGACCACGACGTCGGCAGCGGGCGTCACGTTGCCGCCCGAGATGGCGTCGTTGAGCTGCTCGCGAAGCTGGTCCATGCGCTCGCGGGCCAGGTCGACCTTGGCGCGCAGGTCATCGGTCTTGGCGTCGACCATCGGACCAAAGTCGTTGACCGCGGCACGAGCCTCCTCGGCACTGTGCTCGTAGGTGTCACGCATGTTGTCCCAGGCGTCGTTGGCGATATCGGCGGCCATGGCGCGGGTCTCGGCACCCGAGCGCGGGGCCAGAGCAACGCCGATGATAGCGCCGGCGGCAGCACCAAAGAGCGCACCGGAGACAAAGCTGAAAGTCTTTCCCATGATCATTCCTCTCCTGCGGGCACCTCGATGCCCACCGTTTGAATGCTGTCCATTATACCCGCAGCGCAACACTTGCCGTCGCGCTCATCTGCGTACGGTAAAAGCGCAGGTACATGATGGTGACAAGCGAGTGAGTCTACTCCTGCGGCATAGCCGGCATGGCGACCGTGGCGGCCGGGTTCTCGCCGGCGCCATCGACGAGCGGCAGGTTGCCCTCGTGCGCCGGGCCGGACGGAGCCGTTGCCGCACCGCCAAAGACGGCCGCGGAGGCCTCGTGGTTCTCGACGGTCGCACCCTCGGTATCGATTGGCATCTGCGGCTCGTCGTCAAAGCTCGGGACGCCTTGGGGCTCCGCAGGCTCGGGCTCAGCAGGCGCCTCGGCAACAGGTTCAGTGTCGGCATCGGCAGGAGCGTCGCCCTCGGGCGCATCCTCGGCCACGTCCTCGCCGTTCGCAGCGGCAACGGCCTCGTGCGGGTCCTTGCCCTCGGCCTCGGCACGCATGCCCAGCACCAGGTTGCGCAGGCCCGCGACCGTGCCTTCCACGTCGGGGGCCGGCTGGTCGGCATGCAGGTACGCCCAGTCCATCATAAAGGTCGCCGACGACAGCGCGCCGATGGCCAACGCATCGTCGGGACACGAAAGCTCGACCTCAAAGACACGCTCGTCATGCTCGCTCACGCGGGTGCGACCGCACGAGATGCTGCCGGCAAGACCGGTCTCGTTCATGAGCTCGACCGTCACGTGCTCCAGCAGGTGGCAAAGCTCGGTCTGGCCCATGCAGTCCTGGAACTCGCGGCCCGAATCGCCCAGGCACAGATGCTTGGCAATCGCGGGCACCAGGTAGTACACGCGCGCCGTGGCCTCGATATCCTCCGAGGTCATGAGCGGCATGCCGGGGTTCACCAGCACGTGCGCGCAAATCTTGTCCTCGCTGACGGTGACCTTAAGGATGTTGAACAGGCCTGCCATAACTCTCCCCTACTCTTCCTTGCCCTACTCGTCGCCATCGTGCGGATCCGCAGAGCCCGCACCCGACGCCGCCGGCTTCTCCGCCGAGGACTCGGAATCCTTCTTATCGGTTTCGGCCGGAGCGATCACGCGAATGAGCGAGATGCGCTGGCCACGCATCGACTGTACCTTGAACTTGTACCCCGCGACCTCAAACACCTCTCCGATGTCGGGCACCGAGTCGCAAAGCTCCAAAATCCAGCCGGCGATGGTCTCATAATCATCGCTTTCCTCGAGCGGCCAACCAAGCTCAATCGCGTCATCGCACGAAAAACGCCCATCGACAAGCCACTCACGGCGCGAAAGGCGCGTGAGGTACTTGTTGTCGGGGTCGAACTCGTCCTCGATCTCGCCGACAATCTCCTCGACGATATCTTCGATGGTGATGATGCCGGCCGTGCCGCCGTACTCGTCCACGACGACCACGATCTGGTCGTGCGAGGTCTGCATCTCGGACAGCAGCGGCAGGATGTCCTTGGTATCGGGCACAAAGGTGGCATCGCGCAGATAATCGGCGATGGGCTGGTCACCCTTGCCGTCGAGCGCGGGCTGGATCAGGTCCTTGATGTGCGCGATGCCGGCGACGTTGTCGGGATCCTCGTGATAGACGGGGATGCGGCTGAAGCCGGTCTGGCGCATGGTGGACAGCACGTCGGCGACCGTCTCGTCGTCCTCGCACATGGTGGTGTCCACGCGCGGCACCATGACCTCGCGAGCCACGGTGTCGCCCAGGTCGAAGATCTCGTGGATCATGCGCTTTTCCTCGTCGAGCAGGTCGTCCTGCTCCGAGACCATGTACTTGATCTCTTCCTCCGAGACGTTCTGGCGATCGTCGGCGCTCTTGATGCGCAGGATGCGAGCCAGACCATCGGAGCAAGCGCCGGTCAGCCACACGAGCGGACGGGCGATCTTTTGGAAAAACGACAGTGGGCCCACGACCTGCTTGGATACGCCCTCGGCGTTGGCCAGGCCAATACGCTTGGGAACCAGCTCGCCGATCACGATGGACACAAAGGCGACGGCGACGGTGATGATGACCGGCGCCAGACCGCGCGCAATGGCGGAAAGCGGCGCGATGCCAAAGCTCATGAGCCACGTGGCAAGCGGGTCGGACAGGCTCGTCGAGGCGACGGCGGACGAGGCGAAGCCCACGAGCGTGATGGCGACCTGGATGGTGGCCAACAGCTGATCGGAGTCGGCGGCGAGCTGGACGGCACGCTCGGCACGCTTATCGCCCTCCTCGGCATCGTGCTCCAACACGGCGCGTTTAGCCGTGGTGAGAGCCATCTCGGACATGGAGAAGTAGCCGTTGATAAGCGTCAGGACGAGCGTGGTAATAAGGGAGATGGTTATGTCCATCGGGAGTTTCTCGAACCTCCAAGATTCGGGACGTTAGGGTAAAACGTTGATGGCGGATACGGCAATTGCGCCGGTCGCCCGCGCGAGCGGGGCCGTGGGCGCGGTCGCTAGATTACGAAGAGGATCACCGCCATGAACTGGAAGATGCTGCCAGCGAGCACCCACAAGTGGAAAACACTGTGCAGATAACGCACGTTTTTGGCGATATAGAACGGCACGCCCACGGTATAGCACACGCCGCCGACGGCGAGCAGGGCAAGCGCGACGGGGTTGAGCAGCGCCACAAGTTCGGGCAGCTTAAAGACGACGAGCCAGCCCATCAGCAGGTAGACCAGGCCGCTTATCCAGTGCGGTTGACGCTCGCGCATAAAGCACTCGAGGGCGATGCCGATAATGGCGATGGCCCATACGGCAAAGAACAGCGCAGGGCCGCCGTCGTTTGCAAGCGTGATGAGGCAAAACGGCGTATAACTGCCGGCTATGAGCAGGTAGATGCAGCTGTGGTCGATGATGCGGAACACGCGCTTGGCGCCCGCGGGCTGAATCGCATGGTAGAGCGTGGAGGCTAGGTATTCGAGGATAATACTGACGCCATAGACAATTGCCGCGGCCATGTGGGCTGGGCCTCCGCCGCGCAGGGCGGCGAATACGATCAGAAGCACCAGGCCCGCGATACCCAGCAGGCAGCCGACACCATGGGTGACGGAGTTCATGATCTCCTCGCCCACCGTGTAGTGTGGAACGGCCGCGGTCTTGGGTCGCGGCTTAGAACTGTCGCTCGAATCGGACATGCCGGTTACATCCTCCAACGTAAAGAGTTCTCAACACTATATCAAAGCGTCTGGGTACGTGCGAAATTTGTACCATACGTGACCCTTTGTTTACCCATTCTTTGCTTGTTGACGCATCAACGGCGAACGTCCATAATGCGCTTGCATTAAATGTTGATGTATTAACATCTTATAGGAGAATACTGCATGGCTCAAAACGCACGTTCCCATCGAAAGCTCAAGATAGCCGGCATCGTTGCACTGGCGGTTGTCGTTGCGCTGCTCGGATTTGCCGGCAATTTTTTGTTTGACTTTGCCCTGAACCCCCAAGCGCCGTACACCATGAAGATGATGCAGGATAGCAAGAACGACAAAAAAGGTGAACAGCCGGATGCCGAGGACACCGAGGCGCGGGCGTGGTTTAAGGAGAACCGCAAGAGCAGCAGCCTCACCGCAGACGACGGAACCGAACTTGCCGCCTGGTATTTTGCTGCGTCGGAGAGCACGCACGACTACGCCGTCTGCCTGCATGGATATACCAACGAGCCCATCGGTATGGCCCGATACGTCAAGCGATTCCACGACCGCGGCATGAACGTACTCGCACCCGCCGCCCGTGCCCACGAGCGCTCCGGCGGCGACTATATCGGCATGGGCTGGCCCGAGCGCCTCGACATCGTCGCATGGATCGAGCGAATCGTTCAGGCTGACCCCGAGGCGCGCATCCTGGTCTTTGGCGAGTCGATGGGCGCGGCAACCGCCATGAACGTCGCGGGGGAATCTCTGCCCGCAAACGTGAAATGCATTATCGAGGACTGCGGTTATACGAGTGTTTGGGACGAGTTTTCTCTGCAGCTCAAGGACGTGTTCGGCCTGCCCAGCTTTCCCTTGCTCGATGTAGCGAACTTGGTGTGCAACGTGCGCGCGGGCTACGACTTTCATGAGGCGAGCAGTGTGGAGCAACTCAAACACGCGACGGTTCCCATGCTGTTTATCCACGGCGACCAGGACACCTTTGTGCCGTACGACATGCTCGAGCAAAACTACGACGCGTGCGCCAGCAAGGTCAAGCAAAAGCTCACCATCCATGGCGCCACCCACGCCAAGAGTGCGCAAGTTGACCCCGAGCTCTACTGGAACACGGTCAACGACTTCCTCGACGAGTATTTTTAGGTAAACAGCAACGTCTGGGGCTTTATCTGACCCCCTATTTTCGGAAGCATGCGGCAAAATCTGGAACTGCCGACCAGACCGCAGTTTTACCAACAATTTATCAGGGGTTTTATTGCCAAAAATTGTCGTGTGCTCGGCAGTCTCAGAATTTGCCGCATACTTCCGGAAAGCCGCCCGTGGGCACTGTGCTCACGGGCGGCTTTTGCTAACGTTGCGCTACAAAAGCGCTTGATATGTCCAATAGACAGGCGCTACTTGACCTCGATGAGCTCGTACTCGCTCGTGCCCAGGCCGATTTTTTCGGCGTGCGCGATGCACGCGCGCCAGTCGGTGTCGGGATGCGTGATGCAGAAGGGGTCGCGCGCCTGCTCGCCCTCCAGATGCTCGTGATTGTGCTCCATCTTGGCCGCGCTATCGGTGAGCTCGGTGTTGGGCAGCGGCTCGGATGCCATGACGGCATCGGCGCAGGCCTGGTCGATGGCGACCGGGTCGAAGCTCGCGAACATGCCGATGTCGTTGACGATAGGCGTGTCGTTTTCGGGATGGCAATCGCAGTTGGGGCTGATATCCATGGCAAGCGAGATATGGAAGTTCGGGCGGCCGTCGACGACGGCCTTGGTGTACTCGGCGATCTTGCAGTTGAGCACGTCGGCCGCGGCGTCATAGCCGGGCTTGATGCAGTCCTGGTTGCACACACCGATGCAGCGGCCGCAGCCCACGCAGCGATCGTGGTCGATAGCGGCGACGTGAACCGTGCGGGTGTTGCCGTTGGCAAGCTCGCGCTCGCGGGTGTCGTCGAACGAGATAGCGTTGTGCGCGCAGATCTTTTCGCAGGCACGGCAGCCAATGCAGTGCTCGGTCGCGACGTTCGGCTTGCCGGCGGCGTGCTGCTCCATCTTGCCGGCGCGGCTGCCGCCGCCCATGCCCAGGTTCTTCATGGCGCCGCCAAAGCCGGCCTGCTCATGACCCTTAAAGTGGGTGAGGCTGATCACAATGTCGGCATCCATGAGTGCCTGGCCGATCTTGGCCTCGTGCACGTACTCGCCGCCCTCGACAGGAACAAGCGCCTCGTCGGTACCCTTGAGACCGTCGGCGATGATGATCTGGCAACCCGTGGCATACGGGGTAAAGCCGTTCTGATAAGCGGTATCGATGTGCTCGAGCGCGTTTTTGCGGCTACCGACGTAGAGCGTATTGCAGTCGGTGAGGAAGGGCTTGCCGCCCAGCTCCTTCACGACATCCGCGACGGCGCGAGCGTAGTTGGGGCGCAAAAAGCTCAGATTGCCCAGCTCGCCAAAGTGAATCTTAATGGCGACGAACTTGTTCTCAAAGTCGATCTGCTCGATACCGGCGCGACGGATGAGGCGCTTGAGCTTGTCGAGCTGGCTCTCGCGAGCATGCGTGCGCAGGTTGGTGAAGTACACCTTAGCGGGTGCTGCGGGTGCAGTTGCGGTCATAGATCTATCCCCTCGGTCTATATGGCGTTACAGACATAAGAGGATGGTACCCGCTGAAGTAGGGTCAAAGTCAAGCGCGAAACCCAGTCGTTGGGGACGTTCTTAAATGACTACTCTTGGACTTTGAGGGCTTCGGCCAGACTGACGCGCTTGATAGAACGCGTGTGTAGCAGTGCCACGACCAGGTAGGTCGCAAAGCCAATGCCCACGCACGCCGCCATGGACCAAGCGGGCACGTAGATCTCGATATTGCCGTTATAGGCGAGCAGCATCGAACGGAAGATGGCCGTGAGCGAGCCGATAATGACCGGCAGGCTCAGCACGAGTGACGCCGCCACGCACAGCGTGATCGAGCGGATGTACAGATGCGAGATCTCGCTATCACGATAGCCAAAGACCTTCATGTAGCTGATCGAACGGGCGCTGTGGTCGATCACAGCCTTGGTCAGCAGGTACATAAACAGCAGGAAGATAAACACCGCGAGCCCAACCATCATGCCGATCATTTTGCTCATCATGCCTATAAACTGGTCGCCCACGGCGCGCATGTCGTCGGGCGTGATGTCGCCGGCAAAGTAACGAGCATCGAAGTCGAGCTTCTCGTCGCTCACATAGCCGTTAAAGTAGGCGGCGTCGTTGTCGAACAGCTCGTTAAAGTCGTCGATGCTCATATAGATATTCATGTCCGACTTTGAGCCCCAGGCACAATCCTTGCCCGCGTACTCAAGAGAATAATGCTCGCCCTCGTACTTGTCGCTGAGCGTGACCTTCTGGCCCTCGCTCCAGCCAAACTTATCGAGCAGACCGCCGCCAAAGACGACGTGCCCATCGCCGACGTTGAGGTCTTTCCAATAGCGCGAATCGGGCGAGATGCCGTAGACGGAAATCGTCTCCTGCCCATTTCCATCGCCGCGGTCGTATTGCAGCTGGTAGACGGCATATTTCTCGGCCTGTGCGATTGCACCCACGCCGTTGTCGGTCGTGTTAACCGGGTGGATATCGTCGTTGTCAGTGTCGACCTTAGAGGCCTTGTCAATCAGGTCGATAGCCTCGTCGCGGTTGCAGCCGAGGGCATCGGCAAGGTCATCGAGGCACGCATAAAGCGCATCCTTCTTGTCCTGAACCTTGGCAAGCGCGTTCTGCGCTGCGGTCAGGCTCTCGGCAGACGGAAACGCGGTCGCGGCATCGGCTGCCGTCTGCGCTGTATCGGCCGCGTCGTCAAGCTCGTCATCGGCATCCTGAGCAGCGGAAAGCAGCGCGCCGTCAACCGACTGCAAGCGCTCGAGTGCCGACCACTGCTCACGCTCCTCGGCAGTGCCCTCGAGCTCCAGCGGAGCCTTGAGCGTGTACTGGTGCTCGGCGACCAGGCTCGTCTCGAGGTTGTCCGCGTAGTGCGTCATCGTGGGCAGAATCGCCAGGCCAAAGAGCAGCAGCAGCGAGGCAAACGCGATGCCCACGAAGAGCGTGGCGAAGTTGCCCAGGTTGCGCAGGAAGATGCGCAGGCGGAAGCGGGAAACAAAACCCATGCGCTCCGGCAGCTGCAAGCCGCGCTTGGTGCCCGATTTGCCGCTCGCCTCGTGACGAAGGAACTGCAACGGCGTCTTGCCCATTTTGCGAAGCAGACCCACCAGCGTGATGAGGATGAGCGCGACGGCGGGAACCACGGCGCACTTCACAAAGATCTCCCAGCTCCAGTACACCTGGAAGGGCGGCAGGCTGTACGAACCGTAATAGAGGCTGCGCATGGGCTCGGTAAAGAACACAACGCCGAGCGCAGTGCCCAAAAGCGCCGCGACCACGCCCACGATGGCGGGAAGCGCAAGGTAGTGCAGCACGATCTCGTGTCGACGATAGCCGCTGGCGAGCAGCGCACCGATGATGGCGCTCTCCTCCTCGATGGTGGCGTCGGTAAGGACCACAAAGACGAACGCCATGATCACGATGATGATGTCGAGCAGCGTCATCCACATCATGGAGTCGCCGTCCACGTCGTCGCGCGCATAGCCAATGCCCTGATTGGAATCGGCATCGATCAGATCGTCCACGCGCGCATCGGCGTCGGTCAGCGCCTCGACCATATCCTGCTCCGCATCGATGCGATCCGCGGTGGGGAGGTCTCGATCGGCAAAGGTGAAGGAGTAGGTGTAGGCAGGCGCGCCACCGGCGTCCTCGAGCGCGGCAAAGCCGGCGTCGGTGACCTCGGCCACGCCGTACGTGATGGTGTTCACCGTAAAGTCCGAATTGTTGAGGAACAGCGCCTGGCTATCGGGCTGGGTCATGATGCCGCAGATGGTGTAGGTGCGGCCCTCAAGCTCAACCTTATCGCCCACGGCGAGGTCGTTGTTGGTGGCGAAGACACGGTCGATTGCCACCTCATCGTCCGTCTTGGGCTCCTTGCCCTCACAGTAGGACGCGATATCGACCTTGGTGCGGTGCGCATAGGTGCGCAGCGTGCGCTTGGTGCCGTCGTCGCCGGAGGTCTTTTTGATGATGGCGTCGATGGAGAAATTCTTGTAGAGCGTGACGCCGCCGGCATCGTCAGCTGCGCCCTCGGCTGCTTTGAGTTGATTGTCGGTAGCCTCGAAGGAGGTGGTCACGCGGCCGTCTTCGATGATGTACTCGTCGCGCATGCCGTCGATGAGGCAGCCGATGGAGTGGGCCGCGAGCAAAAAGCCCGAGGTAAGGGCGATGCTTCCGCACATAAGCAAAAAGATGCCCAGGTACTTGCCGATATTGCGGCGCAGCTCGCGCGGGAGACGTTTTGCGAGAGGTGTCATGGTGCCGCCTACCAATCGAGCTCGGCGGCCGCGACGGGCGACTCGTTGAGCCCATCCTCGACGATGCGCCCGTCGCGCAGGCGCAGCACGCGATTGGCCATGCGCGCGATGGCGGCGTTGTGGGTGACGATGATGATGGTGCAGCCGTAGGTGCGGTTTACATCCTCCATGAGCTGCAAGATTTCCTTGGACGTCTTATAGTCGAGCGCGCCCGTGGGCTCGTCGCACAGCAGCAGGCCCGGGTTTTTGACGAGCGCGCGGCCGATGGCACAGCGCTGCTGCTGGCCGCCCGAGACCTGACGCGGGAACTTGTTGCGGTGTTCGTAGAGGCCCAGCGAGCGCAGCAGGTCGTCGACATTGAGCGGGTTTTTGGACAGGTGCGCCGTGACCTCGATGTTCTCCTTGATGGTGAGATCGGGCACCAGGTTGTAGAACTGGAAGACAAAGCCCAGCTCGCGGCGTCGGTATTCGCCCAGGTCGGCGGGCTTGAGCACCGTGAGGTCGCAGCCGTCCACCATGATGGAGCCGCCGTCGGCATCCTCCAGGCCACCGATCAGGTTAAGAAACGTCGACTTGCCCGAGCCCGAAGGCCCCAGCATGACGCAGATCTCGCCGCGATTGATGGACGTGTCGATGCCGTCGAGCACCGTCAGGCGCGCGTCACCGTCGCCGTAGTGCTTCTTGAGCCCCTTGACCTGGACGTAGGTTTGCTTCGTCGCCATGCTATCCCCCATTGTTAGCCTCGTACTACTTTATAAACGTAATAGTAAACCTTGGCGAACTATTTTGGAGCGAGAGTGGGGTTTTGTTTCAGACTAGTCATTGGGGACGTTCTTAAATGACTAGTCGCTGGGGACACTCTTTCGCCACCCGGCAGTTGGGGGTACTCATTGGGGACAGACTTAAATGATTGAAACCACTCATTGGGGACGGACTTAAATGAGTGCCTCGCCACCCAGCAGCTGGGGACGTTCCTTTTCTGCCGGCATATAGAGACAGTCCTTGCCAGCCCGGTCGGCGAGCCGGCGAATCGGCAAAGACTGTCCCCGATGACTAGTCGTTTAAGAACGTCCCCAATGACTAGGTGGCTAGGCGCGGGATTTGGCGCGTGCGAGGGCGAGGCCTACGGCGGCGATGGCCACGGCAAAGAGTGACGTGACGCCCAGATCGCAGGCGATGTCGCCCAGCACGGCAGACGTCAGGTCCGCGGCGAGCGCCTTGCCGATCGCATCGTTCACCCAATATGTCGGCACAAAGTGCGCCACCGCCTGCACGGCCGGGCCCATCAGCGACAGAGGCATCCAGGCTCCGCCCAAAAACGTCATGAGCATGCCAAGCAGGTTACCCACACCGTTGAGCAGCTCCTCGCGCGCACCCAGGCTCGAAAGGGCAAAGCCAACGGCCAGCGGCGTGCACGCCAGGGCAAACGTCGCTGCCAGCGCCAGGCACACACGGCCCACGCCGACCTCGGCGACCGCGCCGGCAAAGCCCACGACGCCCATCATGCTCGACACAAACCAGATGCAGACGGTGAGCACCGCGGCAGCCGCGAACACGGCAAGCGAACGCTGGCGCTCGGAGACCGGGCCGGCATCCATACGACGCACGCGCTCGGGCTCGTTCATGCCCGAGAACACCAGTCCCACCGACACGATGACCGACGAGATAATCGCGTACGCACCAAAGTTGAAGTACGACTCGAGCGTGGCAGCGGCAGTCGAGTCAACCTTGACCTGCTCGATCTCGACCTTGGCGCGCTTCGCGGCGGCATGCTCGGCCGCCTTGGCAACATCGCCGTTGGGGGCAGCGGGCTCAAGCGCCGCCGCAGCACCCGCGAGCGAGATCCAGCGCGAGGCCTCGGCAGACGAGAGCGCCGCCGCCATGGTGCCGGCGCCGTAGGTCACATCGAGCTTGGGCAGAGACTCCCCCGCGCGGGCGGCTGCAACAAGGTCGCCCTCAAACCCCTCCGGGATAAAGAACACGCAGTCGGCGCTACCTTTGGCGCTGTTGCTCTTGGAGAGCGCGTCCGCAAGGTCGTAGGTGTCGTCGCCGACGCCCGTGACCAGCTCAAAACGCGACCCCAGGTGCTTGGTAAGCGCCCGCGAAAGGTCGCTATTGTCGCGGTCGACCACGATCACGTTGGTGTCGTAGGGCTTGTACTCGGTAAGCTGCGACGAGTTCCAGCTCACCGAGGCCGCGATGAATACGCCCATGAGCGAGATGAACACCGTATAGATGAGCAGGTAGAACGGGTGCGCCAGCGCCATGCGAAGCGCGGTCTTAAAGGTGCTCATAGCGGCTCCTTCCAAAGATCAGCGTGGCGGCGGCAACGAACAGCAGCGCCATCAGGACGAGCGCGCCGGCGCGAACGGCAAAGGGACCCAGGTCCTCAAAGAAATACAGGCGATTGAACATGTCACAGATGAGCTTGACGGGATTGAGCCAGCACTCGGCCGGGCAGGCGCGGGCGACGTCGTCGGCAAGTGCCATCGCCGGCTCGCCGTAGAGGCCGGCGAACAGGGCACACGTGGTGGCAAAGCCCGTGAGGATGCCCGACTTGGACGCCTTGCCGCCCTTAACGGGAAGCGTGCCCACAAAGAGTCCCAGGCCCGTGGCGGCAAGCGCGGAAGCGGCACCGCCCACCAGACACAGCCCCTCGCGCCCGCCAAAGTCGACGCCCACGACTAGGCGCACGTAGCCGATCGCAATCGTCATCGAGGCAAAGGAAACCAGCCACGAGCCCACAAAGATACCGGCCAGCGACGCCGTCTTGGAAAGGCCGCCCACGCAGCGACGTGCGCCAAGGCCCGACAGATTGGGCTGCAGGTCGACGACGCTCAAGGCGGCAAACTCGGCAGACATCATCGCGACCAGGCCAAAGAGCGCGTAGTAGTAGATGACCGTGCCATCGGGCGTGGTGCGCGTCAGGCTTACGCGGCGGGTGTCGCCCTCGAGCGACAGGGCGCGCGCAACCGCCTCCGGGTCGGCGAGCGCCGCCGGGTTGTCTTGGGCAATCTGGGACATGAGCTCGGCATTTTGTGTATACGAGCTTGCCACCGTCTCAAGGATGCTGCGGTCGGTGAGCACCGACGAGGCACGCGAGCCGTCGTAGCTCGAAAGCAGCGTGAGCTTGGGCGTGCCTTCGGCGTCGACCGTATAGATGCCCGCGACTTCGCCGGCCTTGAGCGCACGGTTCGCATCGGCTGCGTCGTCGCACTCGTGGATCTCGAGCAGCTGGTCGTCGCCCTCCTTGGCAAGCGACGTCGCCACGTCCTTAAAGGTCGAGGCGTCCCAGGCCTCATCCGCCACGACGGCCACCGGCACCGGGTCGACCGTGCCGTCGGAGCTGAGGTTCGCAAACATAAACATGAACATCGTGGAAAGCGCGACGGGAAAGATCGCGCCCCAAACCCACGTGCTCGGCCGGCGCAGCAGCGTCTTGACCGTGATAATAATGGTGTTGAACATGGCTGCCCCCTAGTCGCGCAGCTCGCGGCCGGTGATCTCGAGGAACACGTCGTTGAGAGTCGGCGGCTCGCTCCACACGCGGCCGAGCGCAACGTCGGCAGCACGCAGCGTGTCGAGGATATCGACCAAGTTGTGCGGGCTCGCCTCGCAGGTGCAGACGAGCTCGCCGCCGGACAGCTCGACGCTGAGCACGTGCTCGAGGGCGCGCAGGCGCTCGACTGTGGCGGCCTCGACGGCGCCGACCTCGACGGTCACGCGCTCGCCCATCTGAATCATGCGCTTGAGCTCGTCGTTGGTGCCCTGCGCCAGCACGCGGCCGCCGTCCATGATCATGATGCGGCTGCAGATCTGCTCGACTTCCTCCATGTAATGGCTGGTATACACCACCGTGGCGCCCTCGTCGCACAGGCGGCAGATGCCCTCCAGGATGGCGTTGCGGCTCTGCGGGTCGACCGCCACCGTGGGCTCGTCAAAGAAGATGAGCTCGGGCTTGTGCGCGATGCCGCAGGCGATGTTGAGGCGACGCGCCAGGCCGCCCGAGAGCTTGCCGGGGCGGAACTTGGTAAAGTCGCCCAGCCCGACAAAGTCGATCGCCTCGTCCACGAGCGCGCGACGGTGCTTGCGGTCGTTGACGTAAAGGCTACAGAAATAGTCGATGTTCTCGCGCACCGTAAGCTCGTCAAACACCGCCACCTGCTGCGGCACCACACCGATGCGGCGCTTGAGGTCGTAGCGGGCGGGCGTCATGGGCTCGCCGAACAGCTCGATGGTGCCTTTGTCGTAGGCGAGCAGCTGCAGAATGCAGTTGATGGACGTGGTCTTGCCCGATCCGTTGGGGCCCAGCAGGCCAAAGATCTCGCCGGGGGCGATGCTCAGGTTAAAGTGGTCGAGCGCAATAAGATCGTCATAGCGCTTGACGAGGTTTTCGACGTGAACGATGTCTGTCATGAGGCGGCCCTTCTGTTGGTCGTGGCCCGGTACAATTGCATCATCGCAGGAGCAGGCGGCGCGCACCAGTGAGCTTTGTCACGAGTGCGGGGTCTTGGTCGTGCGGCCTGCCGACGTCCCCGCTTTGCCGCGCGGGAGGAATGTCACGGTTGCCCCGGGCGGCGCCTCCCCCGCGCGCAGCATCGCGTACAATACCCGTATGAACAGGCTTTTCGACAAATCGATCGTGCTGGCGTGCTGCATTGCGGCCGCCATGGGTCTTGCTGTGGACGCTCGCCTGGTCGCGGCGTTTTGCCTTGGCGTTATTGCCACCTCGCTGGCCGAGGTCGCACAGGAGGACCGCACGCGCCGTGCAAGCGAGGCCGCGAGCTACGTCTACATCATCGCGGCCGTCTTCGTGCCGCCGTTTGTGCCGTTTGCGCCTCTCGCCCTCTATGACATCGCGCGGCGCGTGCACCGCGAATACGCCTGGGTCGCGCTGGGCATTGGCGTCGCCTTTGTCTTTGCGCTTGTCGCGGACCTTCGCGTCGATGCGCTCACCGCCCGAACGCTCCTGCTGACCGCCATCCTTTCGGTTGTCGCCACCTTGCTATCGCTACGTACCGCCCAGTTGGAGCGCGAACAGCAGCGCATGCGCCGCATCCGCGACGAGCTGCAGGAACGAGCCTTCGCGCTCGAGGCGCGCAACCGCGATCTTGCCGACCGCCAGGGCTACGAAGTCGAGCTCGCGACACTCGCCGAGCGCGCCCGCATCGCCCGCGAGATCCACGATAACGTCGGGCACCAACTCACGCGTGCCTCACTGCAGGCCGAAGCCCTGCGCGTGGTCCACGCCGACGAGCCCGGCGTCGCCGCCGATTTCGCCGACGTTAAACGCACGGTTGACGAGGCGCTCCAGCTTGTGCGCACCAGCGTCCACGCGCTCAACGACAACGCCGTCGATCTTTCTGTGCAGCTCGAACGCATTGTTGAAGGCGCTCGTTCGGACGGCGGCCCGAAAATTGAGCTTGAAGTCATGGCCGAACATGCGCCCGCAAACGTCGCCAACTGTTTTGCGGCGGTCCTGCGCGAAGCGCTCTCCAATACCATGCGCCACGCCTGCGCCCATGCTGTCACCGTACGGTGCATGGAACATCCATCGTTTTACCAGCTCATCGTTACCGACGATGGCGCGGGCGGGGTCCAAGCAAGCGGCCGCGGCGTCGCGGAGGGCATGGGGCTCGCCTCCATGCGCGAGCGCATCGAGGCGCTTGGCGGCACCTTCACCGCCGGCCCGCGTGCCGGCGCCGGCGGCTGGCGCGTGTTTGCCACCGTTCCCAAACAGCAAGGAGATGAGGGCCGATGAGGCTCATCGTTGTCGACGACGACCGCTTGGTAGTCGATTCGCTCAAGATTATCCTGGGCGCCCAGCCGCAGATCGAGGTGGTGGGCACCGGCGCCGACGGCGACGATGCGGTGGCGCTCTACGCCGAGCACGCACCCGATATCGCACTGCTCGACATTCAGATGCCGGGGCGCGACGGCCTTTCGGCCGCACGCGAGATCCTCGAGCGCGACCCTGCGGCGCGCGTGGTGTTTCTGACGACATTCTCGGATGACGAGTACATTGTGTCGGCGCTCAAACTGGGTGCCCGCGGCTATCTGATCAAAACCGATGTCGCCGCCATTCCGCCAGCGTTGGCGCAGGTCATGGACGGCAAACGCGTGCTCGAGGGTAAGGCGATCGAGGATATCAACTTTGATGGGGCGGACGTCGAGGCCGGCGCGACCCGCCGGCCCGCCGCCTTTGCCAGCCTGACCGACCGCGAGTTCGAAGTCGCCGAGCTCATCGCCCGCGGCCTCGACAACAAGGAGATCGCTGCCACCGCCTATATGGGCGAAGGCACCGTGCGCAACCACATCAGCTCGATCCTTGCCAAAATGGGTCTGCGCAACCGCACGCAGATCGCCATCGCCTACCTGCGGGGGTAATTGTCCGAAGACCGACCGCCCCGGCAAAGAAAAATAGCTGCTACCGATTTAATGCCATTTCAAAACTATGCCGGATTACGGGGCAAAAGTCGGAGCCCTCATCCATACCTTCATTTTTTCAAAAACAGCAAGCAGTCTACCTGCGGTTTTGGTTTTGCAATTTACCGTATGGTCGGAGGTTCGCTATCCAGCCCCGTAATCCGGCATAGTTTTGTTCGTGGCAGCCTAGCCGCGCGCTCATGCGCGGGGCCGGCGGGGCATTTTTGCCCCGCCGGCCCGTCTTCGCGTTATTCCGGTTTGGTTTCTACCGTGGGAGTCTTGTTCGCCGCAACCGGAGTGCGGGCGGCGTCCATGCTCAGACAGTGTTTGGGGCAGCTTTCGATGCACTCGCCGCACACCACGCAGGCGTACGGGTCGATCGACCACGTTCCACCCTTGCGATCGACCGCGAGCGCGCCCGCCGGGCAACGCCGCGCGCACATGCCGCAGCAGATGCACACGTCCATGTCATTGACGATATGCCCGCGCAAGCGCTCGGGCGCCGTCAGCTCCTCCTGCGGATAGCAAACCGTGACCGGCTGCTTGACCATAGAACCCAAGGCCGTCTTGGCAAATGTCAGTAAACTCATGCCGCGCCTACCTTTCCGTGCAGCTAATACAGGGGTCGATGGTCAGGATAATCATGGGCACGTTGGCAAGAAGCACGCCCTGCAGCGCATGCGTCAGACCCGCCAGGTTTTGCGACGTCGGCGTGCGCACGCGGAAGCGGTCCAGGTTCTTGGTGCCGTTACCGCGTACATAGTAATATGCCTCGCCACGCGGCTGCTCAATCACAACCTCGCCGCGCGCGCCGTCGGCCGGCGTGAGCTTGGTGCGTCCACCGATGCCGTCGTGCGGAATCTTACCCACAAGCTCCTTGATGATGTCCATGGCCTGCGTGACCTCGGCGCAACGCACCTGGCAGCGGGCATAGCAGTCGCCATCGCTAGCAACGATAGGCTCAAACGCGGCCAGGTCCGCATAGGCGCCGTCGCCGAACATGCGTACGTCGTAATCCACGCCCGAGGCGCGCCCAAACGGGCCGACCATCGAAAGCTCCAGCGCGTCCTTCTTGCTGATCACGCCCACGCCATGCAGGCGCTCGCCGCAGCTATTGTCGTCCAAAAACGTATGCACCAGGGCCTCGTAGTCGGGGCGCATGGCGTCAAGCGTCTGGACAATGCCTGCCAGCTCGGAGTCCTCGATGTCGTGCTTAAGGCCGCCGATCTCGTTAATCGAAAGGATCACGCGGCCGCCGCAGGTGCTCTCAAAAATCTTGAGAATTTGCTCGCGCAGCGTCCACGAGCGATAGAACAGCGCCTCGAAGCCAAAGGCATCGGCGAGCAGGCCCAGCCACAGCAGGTGCGAGTGAATGCGCGAAAGCTCGTGCAAAATGATGCGGATATACTGCACGCGGCCGGGCACCTCAATGTCGAGCATGCGCTCGCAGGCGCTGGCATAGCCGCAGCTATGGCCCACGGCGCAGATACCGCAGATGCGCTCGGCGATGTAGCCAAACTGATGCATATCGCGCTTTTCGGTAAGCTTCTCGAGTCCGCGGTGCACAAAGCCGATCTGCGGAATTGCCTCGATAACGCGGTCGTCCTCGATCACCAGGTCCAGATGAAGCGGCTCGGGCAGCACCGGGTGCTGCGGGCCAAACGGAATAACGGAGCGATGTGCCATGGACCTTACGCCTCCTTTTTCTGCTTGTCGCGGGCGGCCTTGGCGGCAAGCGCCGCGCGGACCTTGGCCGCTTTCTCGGGATCCATGGCGGCGAGCTTTGCTTCCAGCTCGGCGGCTTTGAGCGCGGCCTTGGCGGCAGCTTCATCGTGCTGAGCATCGGAGCCGGCAGCCGCAGCGGGCTGAACGGCAGCGCCCGCAGCATCGCCGGCGCCTGCGGCGCCCTCCCCCGCAGCAGCAGCGGCAGCGGCCTTCTCGGCCGCAGCCTTGCGCGCCTTGGCCTCTGCGGCGGCACGGACCTTCATGGCTTTCTCGCGCGCGGCCTTCACCTCGGGTGTGATGACGCTCATGGGCTCGGCAGTCGAGACCTGGTAGAAAAAGCCCTTAAAGTCGATCTGCATGTCGGTGATGGCAAGCCCAAACAGATCGTGTGCCTCGTTCTCAAACGGAAACACCGCGGGGTAATACGAGCTGATGGACGGAATCTCCTGGCACTGATCGATACCCTCGACCACCAGATTCTCAATCGCATAGTTTCCGTCCCGCGCGATCTGCTCTTGCGCAGCGCGGACGTTGATAAACGTATAGACCAGGCGATACGATCCGTCGTCCACACAGCGCTCGGCATGCATCAGCACAAAGCGCGCGCTGGCACCCTTGAGCGCCTGCACATGCGGCAACAGCTCATCGATCCCGACGGTGGTATAGATTGCCTTTTGCATTACTCGGCCTCCTTTGCAGCGACGGGCGTCTCAGCAGGTGCGTCGCCAGCGGCGGGCGCGGCGGGCTTCTCGGCAGGCGCGTCACCGGCACCGTCAGCCCCGGCCCCCGCAGCCACAAACCCGTCCTCGCCCAGCTCAACGCCACCGTCCCAGGTTGCGGCACCGCCCACGGTGAGCGGGTCACCGCCAGCACGCATCACGGCCTCCTTCTGGTCCAGGATGCCGCACGCCTCCACAATGGCATCGATCACGGTCTCGGGGCGAATGGCGCACCCGGGCGCGTACACGTCCACGGGAATCGCGCGGTCCACGCCGCCGATCACGTTATAGGCATCGCGGAATACGCCGCCCGAACACGCGCAGATACCGCAGGCCACCACGCACTTGGGCTCGAGCATCTGGTTGTAGATCTGGCGCACGACGGGCAGGTTCTGCGCGTTGACCGAACCCGTCACCAAAAAGATATCCGCATGCTTGGGGTTGCCGGTGTTGACCACGCCAAAGCGCTCCGCATCGAACAGCGGCGTGAGCGAGGCCAGCACCTCGATATCGCATCCGTTGCAGCTCGAGCCGTCGTAATGAATAACCCACGGCGAGCGCGACATTTTATGATCCATAGATGCCGCCTCCTAAATAAACACGTCGACGAGGATGGGCATAAGGTTGAGCAGGCCAAACACCAGCGCCACGCCCCAGCCGAGCTTAAAGCAGCTGCGCCAGGTGCTACGGGCGAAGGTGTTATCGATCAGCACCTCGACAAAGTACGTCGAGGCCATCACGACCAGGGCGACCAGCCAGCTCACCGGGTTGTCCCAAACAAAGAACATGCCCACCCACATCAAAAACAGCACGGTCTCGCACCAGTGCATAAGGGTCATCTTGGCCAGCGTGCCGCCGCTCATCTCGGTGGCGACGCCCTGGACGATCTCCTGATGCGCGTGATGCGAGTACGAAAGGTCAAACGGCGACTTGCGCAACTTGATGGTAAGCACCGCGAGCAGCGCGAGGAAAATGGGCGCGCTGTACACGATGATGGGGGCCGACTGCCCCGTCACGGCAATGGAATCGAAGCTGTCGGTGGCAAGATACAGGCCCACGCTCATCAGCAGAACGGCGGGCTCGTAACTCATGACCTGCAGCAGCTCGCGGTCGGCGCCGACCTGGGCAAATGGGCTTTGCGTCGAGGCGGACGCCAGCACCACAAAGATTGCGGCGAGCGTCACCATAAAGGCGCACAACATCGTGTTGGAACCCGACACAAAGATGCCGCCGCCCACCACGGTAAAGATGAGCGCGCACGCCATATAGGTATCGTCCATGGTGTTTACGCTGGCAGGAGCCTTGCGCAGCAGCTTGGCAACGTCGTAGAAGGGCTGGAGCAGGCGCGGACCCACGCGGCCCTGCATACGGGCGGACAGCTTGCGGTCGACGCCGTCAATCAGGCCGCCCACAAGCGGCGCCAGCAAGGCAAACGCCACGGTGCCAATAAATATGCCCACGACGCCCGAGCCTTCGAAATACTTGCCGCGCAGCACCGAGGGCGCGCTCATGGCAAGCCGCTCGGGCCCAATCCACGCGCAACACAGCAGCGCAAACAAGATAATGCTGCAGCACACGACGCTACCCGCGGGGCCGATGCGCTTCTCGCCAAGGGCGTCCTCCGAGTACCAATTGCGCTTTTCGGCCTTCACCTCGTGTCCCATCGAGCCGCGGAAATGGCGATAATTGTCGGTTCCCACACCCGAAAGATATACGTTTACGTGCGGTTTGTTACTCACGCGGAATGAAGTCAGCAGCACCACGGCAATAAACGCCACGATAACCACCATCAGATACATGGCGTCCTTGCCGATAACGTACGGCACGCGGCCAAACACCATGGCCAAGTAAGGCGACACCAGACCGCTCGAGATGAGCGGAAACGCCACGCAGCACAGAATCAGCAGCGCGGCGATGGTGTTGAGGGCCATCCATTCGGTCTTATGGACATTGACCTCAACGTTTTGAGCCGTGGGATCGACGCCCGAAAGCTTGGCGAGCCACTTGCCCCAGAAGAAGAACGTCGCGGCCGAGCCAAAGGCAAGCACCATGATCATGAGCACGTTGCCGGTCTGCGCAAACGCCACCAGGGCGCCCCACTTGGACACGAGCATGCCAAACGGCGCCACAAACATGCCCATGATGCCCAGCATCATCAGGCGCGTCAGGTGCGGCATACGGCTGAACATACCGTCCATGTCCTCGATATTGCGGCTGCCGATATGGTGCTCGGCAGTGCCCACACACAGGAACAGCAGCGACTTTGCCACCGTGTGGAAAAGGATCAGGAAGATGGCCGCCCATACGGCCTCGGGCGCGCCGACACCCAAGCAGGCACTGATGAGGCCCAGGTTGGAAATGGTGGAGTACGCGAGCACGCGCTTGGCGTTGCTCTGCGAGATGGCCATGAGGGCAGCGAGCAAAAACGTGATGGCACCCACACTCGTGACCATAAAGCCGGTCACGGGATAGATAGCATAGAGCGGGCTCAGCTTGACCATCAGGAACACGCCGGCTTTGACCATGGTTGACGAGTGCAGCAGGGCGCTCGTGGGCGTGGGGGCAACCATAGCACCCAGCAGCCAAGTGTGGAACGGCATCTGTGCGGCCTTGGTGAGCGCGGCGAGCGACAGCAGGATGACCGGCATCACCAGCAGCGCGGACTGCGCGGTTCCGGCGCCGGAAAGCTCGATCATACCCGAGATGGTCAGCGGCATGCCGTTAACGTGCAGGAACATAAGGCCTGCCAAAAACGCGATGCCGCCCAGCATGTTGAGGATGATCTGGGTGAAAGCGTTTTTAATGGCCTCGGGCGTGCGCGTGTAGCCAATCATGAGGAACGAGCACACGGTGGTGATTTCCCAGCCGCAGAACAGCCACTCAAGGTTGTCGCTCGTCACGATGACGAACATGGCCGAGAGGAACAGGAACATGAGCGCCAGGAACTGCGGGCGACGGTCGGGCGCGGTCTGCCCGCGCAGCGCGGCCTCGTGCTCGTCATGGGCCTGGAAGTCCTTCATGTAGCCCAGGGCATACACGCAGATAAGGCTGCCGACGATGCCGACGGCGAGGACCATGATTACGCTCATGTAGTCCAGGTAGAGCGGCGTTGCGGTGACGGCTTCGGTCGCGGGCAGCGTCATGGCTGCAAAGGCGAGCGAGCCCACCAGCTGGACTATGCCGAGCACCGTGGTGAGCGCGTTCCTATATTTGTACGCGTTGTACAGGATGACGGCGCACAGGATGACGTCGATGACGGAGCTGATGATCGAGAGCACATGCGAGGTGCCGGGGGCAACCTCAAAGCTCTGCGGACCCGTGCCAAAAAACATGGCGGCGACTACAACTGTCACCGCCATAATAATGCCGGAGCCTATGAGCCCCACCGCATCGCGGACGCGGTCACCGCGCGCAAGCAGCATGCCCAGCGCCGGTACCAGCGGAAACAGGGTAAGGAAATACAGTAGCGTCATACCATCACTCCCCCATGCAAAAACGCTGCAATTGTTTAACGTTATAGCTCAATTGAGGAGTAGCGGCGGCAGGTTTTCGGTCAACTGAGGAGTTTTAGGCGTACGGGGTAAGGACACGTCCGCTTTGGAGCAGTGGCGCGGCAAGAAAAATGCGCCCCCTGTGGGCGCACCATCCCGTTCGCTATTCCGCCTTTTTAACGCGCGGCTTGCGACCGCGCGGCTTATCGATAAGCGCGTCGGCGCCGCCATCGCGATACTGGCGACACCAGGCCTTAACCGAAGACTCGCTGGGAATCTTGTGCTTGATCATGGCCTCGCGAACCGTCAGACCGTTTTCCAAACGGTCCTTAACCACGGCGAGCTTTACGTCGTACGAATACGTGCGGTGATGCGAGCCCGCGTTGAGCACAGCGTCGGCACCGCCCACGGCATATGCGCGGGCCCACTGGCGAGCCGTGGCCTGGGGAATGCCAAGCTTTGCGGCAAGGGCGCGGTGACCGACCCCCTCTTGGAGGATCTCGACGGCGCGCTGCCTAACCTCGGGCGCATGCGTGCGAGTCCTAGTTGCTTCCGACATACCTGCCACTTCTTAGCCTTAACCGTTAATCTGCTTTCTTACGTGCACGCTAGATAGTAGCATTTTGCTGTTTGCTCAAAGTAGTTAATTAAAATAGACGCGGCGTTATCTGGGCATTTGACACCTATTTACGACATTTCTTTATCGATTATTTACGCTGGTAGCTAGCTCGCAGCTAATCGTCATTCGTTTGCCAACAAAATTGACATCTCTTTATGTCCTTTGGTCTAGAGGGAATAATTATTAACCCCTCCCCCAATAATTTTGAGCGGCCTGCAGGGCAGTGACGCCTCACTCCTCATGATTACCGCGCATTGCCATCCACCCGAGCAAAACAAAAAGGGCGGGACCTGCTGCGCTTGCAGACCCCGCCCCGGTTGACACCCGATGGGACGCAGTCGGGCGAGGCAGGTCCGTGCTGCCGCCCCGCCTGGCCGCGATGTTCAACTACAGCTCGTTGGCCGCGTGATACGCCGTGCGAATGGCGCTCGCAATGTCGGCAGTGCGCTCGCCCGAGCAGTCGCCCACGCAGGTCACGGGCACCGTCACGCCGTCCAGGTCAAACGCGTTGGCCTTGGAGCCCACGGCCATCACCACGTAATCGCAGGCGATCTTCACCGGCTCCTCGGCGCCGTCCTCGGTGGTGCGAATGGCCTCCACGCCCTCGTCGGTAATGGCGGTCAGGCGGGTCTTCACGTGCTGCTCCACGTTGTGCTCTGCAAAGTCGCTCATAATCAGCGGCAGAATGGTCTCGGACTCGCCCGCGGCAATCTTGTCGAGCATCTCCACGATCGCCACCTCGCAGCCATGCTGCAGCAGGTACTCGGCAGTCTCGGTGCCCACCAGGCCGCCGCCAATGACAGCGACGCGGCCCGTAAGCTCCGCCTTGCCGGCCAGCACGTCCCAGCTCGAGACGACCTTCTCCGAGTCGGCACCCGGAACGGGGATAACCACGTCGTGCGCGCCCACGGCCACAATCGCGGCGTCGGCGGCGTTGAGGTCCTCAGCAGTAGCGGCATGGTTGAGCTCAACCTTCACGCCCAGGCCGGGCAGAATCTTCTCGTAATACTCGACCGAGCGCATGATCTCGTCCTTGCGCGGAGGCGCGGCCGCCAGCACAATCTGGCCGCCCAGATGATCGCTCGCCTCGTAGACGGTCACATCGTAGCCGCGCTTGGCCGCCACGCGTGCGGCCTCCAGGCCGGCAATACCGCCGCCCACCACGGCGATCTTCTTGTCGCCCTCGCCCGGCTTGATGGCGACGGTCGCCTCGTCGCCGTTCTCGGCGTTGAGCACGCACGAGATGTACTTGCGGTTTTGAATCGCATCGACGCAGCCCTTGTTGCAGTTGAGGCACTCGCGGATGGGCTCACCCGTGGCAGCCTTCAGCGCAATGTCGGGGTCGCACATGAGCGAGCGGCCATAGGCGATGATGTCGGCCGCGCCGTCTTCCAGAATCTTCTCGCCGGCCTCGACCGAGATGACACGGCCCACGGTTGCCACCGGCACGGAGACCAGGGCCTTGACGCGCTCGGCCACGGGCAGCGTCCAGTTATAGGGCATGGCGCCCATGGGCGGAATGGTGTCGCCCATGTTGCCGGTGTGGTTGGCCTGTGCAACCTGGATCATGTCGATGCCCGCGCCCTCGAGCAGCTTGGCGAACTCGCAGGCCTCGTCAGGCTGCAGGCCGCCCTTGCCGCGCGGCGTGCCGTCGGGGTTCTCCATGATCACGGGGAGCTTGTACTCCACCATCAGCTGCGGCGCGGCTTCCTTAATGGCAGCGACGACCTCGAGCGCGTAGCGAACGCGGTTCTCGAACGAGCCACCGTACTCGTCGGTGCGCTGGTTGAGGATGGCCGAGCACAGCGAACCCACCAGGCGATCGCCGTGGACCTCGATGGCGTCGATGCCGGCCTGCTGCGCACGGGCGGCCGAGGCAGCGATGGCTTCCTTGATCTGGGTGAGCTGTTCTACGCTTGCCTCGTTCACAAAGTGCTGCATGTCGTGGTGCAGCTTGGCGTAGGCCTGATTGCGGATCTCGTTGGACTCGGCCATCTTGGCGGCAAAGGTCTCCTCGTCGCCGGCGGCCTTGGCCTCCTGCGCGGCCTTGGCAGCGGCCATGGATCCCATGACCATGCGGCCGACACCGGGCACGTCATACTCGGGGTGGAACAGCTGCAGCGCGACCTTGGCGCTGTGCTTGTGGACGGCGTCGGCCAGTGCCTTAAACGTGGGGATCTGGGCGTCGGTCGCCAGCTTGGGCGTGGGGCTTGCGGTCATAACGGGAGCGACGTCGCCGATGACGATGTAGCTCACGCCGCCACGGGCCAGACGCTCATAAAAGGCCAGGCTGCGCTCGCCGATGGAACCGTCGCGCTCCTCGTAGCCGGTGGTCAGCGGCGGGAACATAATGCGGTTCTTGAGCTCAAGGGGGCCAACCGTAATGGGCTGGAGCAGCTTGGATGCAGGTGCGGTCATGGACATTCCTCTCTTGTAGGCGCGGCGGCGATGGTGCCGCGTAGTTGTCTAGAGGATATGGCATGGGGGCACAGCGGCGCAACGGAAATCGGCGAATATCAGGTGGCAGCAGGTGGATGGGGGTGGGACGGCCCGTCGGTTTATCTCAATCTGTAACAGTTACGCGGCAAACCCGGGTCTTACTGTTACAGATCGAGACATTCCTCTCAACCCATCCTCAACAGTCTAGATCTGTAACAGCTAGGCCCACTTTTGACCCCTCCCTGTTACAGATCGAGACAAACCAAACCCGCCTGCCAGAAAATCTCAATCTGTAACAATAACTCGGCAAAATCCGTCCCTCGTGTTACAGATTTAGACAAACGGGACCCAACCCACCGGTATATCTCGATCTGTAACACCTAGCCGCCCAAATCGGGTCTAGATGTTACAGATTGAGATTTTGTTTGAGAGGCTGAGAGCAGAACCCGAGCGGAAAAGCAAACGGGTCAATGACATCGCCCCGCCGTCATATCGGAGGCCACGCCCGGCAACCCGAGCGTGGGGCGGCCCCGCCATTCCGGACATTTCAGCCCCTTTCCGGACATTTTTAGCCCGTTTCCGGACATTGTCCGCGAATGTCCGGAAACGGGATCGTCATGTCCGAGATGGGATTTGGCCAACGGCAGTTCCCTAGTAAAGCCCCAGCTCCCCAGTAGAGCGCCCCGGTTCGCGCCACGACGGCGCACGCCAACATTACTTACCCGCGAGGAAGTGACAAAGGGGCAGCCCTTTGGGCCATCGAAGCCGCCGCGGCCAAGGTGCGGCATTACTGCGACAGAGGTGCGACATTACTGCGACAAAGGTGCGACATAGAGCGACCGCCCTATCTTATCGTGTAGAACCGTTTTGAATCGTTGGGGGAGAAGCCGTGTCATTCGAGCAGCCCGTCTTCCTTGATCAGCTTGCCAAGCACTCGGCTTACCGTACGGCGCGTATTCGGTCTCGAGACATCGAAGAGTTCCCAAGCGAGCAAGATCATTCGAGATGCCGTGGGCGCAAAGCCCTTCGATGCCGATACGGCACCGCGCCACATGCGCTACTCCCCATACTGGGCCTAAGGTAAGGGGTAGCCCAACTTTCCGTAACTTTCCAAAAGAGGACAAGCAGCTCTCTATTACTGATGGACAGGGCTTCGGGCTGCGGATACGCATCCCCTCAAGACCGCCCTAACTTTCCTTAACTTCCCATCCGTCAACGCGGCCGGTCCGATGACATCGCCCCGCCGTCATACCGAGGGCCACACCGCGGCAACCCGAGCGTAGGACAGCCTCGCCATTCCGGACATTTCAGCCCGTTTCCGGACATTGTCCGCGAATGTCCGGAAAAGGACCGTCATGTCCGAGATGAGATTTGGTCAGCGACAGCTCCCTAGTTCACGCCTTACTGACGCACACCAAATAAGCCGCCCGCGGGAAAGCGACAGAAGAACAGCCCCTCGGGCCATTAACGCCGCTGCGACAGAGGTGCGACATTACTGCGACAGAGGTGCGACATTACTGCGACAGAGGTGCGACATAGAGCGATCACCCTATCTTATCGTGTAGAACTGTTTTGGGTCGTTGGGAGAGGAGCCATGCCATTCGAGCAGCCCATCCTCCTCGATTAGCTTGCCAAGCACTCGGCTTGCTGTGCGGCGATTTCTCCCGATGTACGTCGCAAGTTCCCTTGCTGTTACCCTTCCGTTTGCGAAGGCCAACCTGACGGCGGCGAGCTCATACTCTCCCAACGAGGCGATTACCTCGGGCGACACTTTGTCCTCAAGAGCCTCGCTTCTCCTAACAGTTCTGGCAACGATATTGTTCTCAAGCGTTAGCTGGACCCTCGCCCCATCAGGCTCCGTGTAGACCGGGTCGTTGAGTAGGAAGTTTTGCATCTCGGTATAAATGCGCTTGACACCCTCATTTAGCTCTCGGACCCAACCGAACTCGACCAGCGTGCGTGCGATGCGTGGGTTGCGCGAGTAACGAGTGGTCCTCATGTTGTCGAGCGTCACGATATTGGGAAGCGCACCCGGGCTGACAATTTCCAAACGGTCGTCGAACATCGAGACCCGAATATAGTCGCCGCGGAACGAGTAGTCGCGATGCGTCACCGCGTTGACCAGACCCTCGAACCAAGCGAACTCAGGATACTCGGGAACGGTCTGGAATTTCCCGTCGGCCCCCAGGAACTGAAATTCGCGGAGCATGCTCGAAATGAGTTCGTAGGCGTCTTGGATAACCTTGGGCAGCGGCCCACAGAAGCTTCGTTCTTTCGTGATGTTGAGACGCTCACCCGTCTCCATCTTGACGCCGTCATAGCGCAGGACACGGACTCGGGCCTGCGGCATTATTGCGGACGGATCCCGCGCGAATAGCAGGGCTCCGGCAACAGTCAGCTTTCCGTCACGCATGAAACGGCGACTTCTAAGAACCTGGTCGTCGGAAACTTCGGTTCCAAGAATCTTTTTGTAGCGATCAAGCACCTCGTGGTCCACGTCATCTAGGGAGGAATCCTCGATAAGCTCGTCCTCGAAGATTCTCTGCCCCTTGTCGTACTCGAGGGCGTAGACCTGTTCACGGCTGAGCTTCACGCTCTTGTCGTCCTGCCGCAAGAACACCTCGCCGTCACTCATGCGAGCAACAGAGTGATTGGTCGAGGCATCGACGTCCAAAACGAGAATGAAATCGTCCTCGCCCGAGGAATTGACCACGGGGATTCGGTCTTTATGGACAATAGGGGTCGGCGTGCAGGTCGTAAGTGCAGCGCGCTCAAAATTCTCAATGTCGCGCGCGCCATTACGCTTGAAGCCCGTTACCTCACCGTTATCCTCGATACCGATAACAAGCTTGCCTCCCGCCGAGTTGGCGAATGCGCTGATATGCTTCGCGATCTCCTTGTCATCCTTGCGGGCGCTCTTTCGATCGAAGTATTGATTCTCCCCGAGGGTAGAAAATAGATTCACATCGTTTGTCGCGATAGGTTGTTGCATTGTCGCCTCCTTATATGGCTCCATAAAGAAGTGTAAGCCAAAGGCATCATAAGACGGACTATGTCTAGCGGCTCCTTTACAGTCTATTCAGACGTCACCATTTTAGTTAAGGATTGTCACAACTCCTGCTAATTGGAGTCTATCGGTCGACAAGGCAAACCATCCGGTCCGTGATTATCGATGGCCCATCCGCTTCATATAACAAAAAGAGTCAAGATCCCTTCAAAGGAAAAGCGGCAATCAAAACGCACTGGCAATTACTGCCTGGGCGTTTTTAGAGCCCAATCTCCGCGATTATTTTTTTCATCTCGAGGGCCCATCCGAGCTGTTCCTCGATGTACCCCGGCCATGCGTCCTGGTGGCCCTTGATGGGGTGGCCCGCCTTGTAGAAGCGCAGTCCCGAGGCCTTTTTCGCATCGAAGGGTGCCGCCGTCAGCCCGAGGTGCTCCTCGAAGATCCCGCTGTTGGCGATGGCGCGGTGCCCGATCTCCTTGTCGTCGTCCACGTACAGCTCGATGCCCGTGCGGCCCTTGTGCGTATCGATGAGCAGGGCGAGATGGTATGCCGAGACCCCCAGGCGAAGCATCGACCAATGGTCCTTGCTGGGCTTCTGCGGGCTGAACTCCTTGAGGAACTCCGGATGGCCGCCTGCCACATCGCGGTAGGCCGTCCAGTACGCCAGCTTGACCTTTTCGGTCTCGCTGAGCCCCTCGGAGAGCTTCACGGTCTTGGTCCACTCGTTCGGCTGCTCGACCACGCCGAAGCGCGGGGCGGGCAGGGAGCCCCCGATCTTCCAGAGCTCGACCTCGACCAGGAAGAACCCGAAGTCGCTGTCGGTGTGCTGGTTGAGCCACTCGATGGCCTGGCGGTGCTCGTCGCGGGCGTGCGCCACGACCCAGATGACGACCTCGGCGCCCTTGCCGGCGGCGTACGTGATCACCTTGCCGAGGTGGTCGTGGTTGGTGTCCTCGAGCTGGTTCTCGATGATCACCTTGCGGCCCGTACCGGACTCCTGCGCGTAGATGTCCACGTTGAAGGATCCGACCGAGGACTCCGTCTCTATGAGCTCGAGCTCGATTCCGACCGCCGTCCCGAGGGTTGCGAGGTTCTGCTCCTCGGCCAGCCACTTGGTGAAGTCGTGGGCCTCATGCGGCCACACCTCGCGCAAGGGGACCTTCTTGATGGTGTCCAGGTTATAGGTCTTCATCCGTCACCCTCTCGACCGATAATCTGGCCCCATTGTAGAGCCTCTCGCCATCAAACGACCGTAGCAGGAGCCCACGACGTTCGTTGACGTCCTTCAGCTCGCACGGGTACACGAATAGCAAAATATATCTCTTCTTAGTCATGCGGTTTGCCTTCCCTTGAAAAACGAACCACTCGATCCGCGGAGAGGCGCTATCAGGTGCCGTTCGTCAACGCCGCGGCGATTATGTCGCTGTCCGTGAAGACGAAACTGATGAGCTCATCTTCCCAAGGCTCGCGCTCCTGCTCCTCCTCGGCCTCCTCGAACGTCATCGGCATCTCGCGCGCTCCCGAAAACTCGTGGCAGATAGCGTAGAGACGAGAGGGCCTATCGGCCCACTTATCAGCCGGTCGGCCAAAAGCGTCGTACTGCCGCAGCTCATCCCCAACATCGCGCCAGATTGTTCGATACCAACCCGTTAACGATAGGGTCAAGAGCATCGTAGACCGTATTCATATAGCGGCGCCTTTGCTACGGCTCAGATGTCACCATTTTAGATAATGGGCGTAGCGACCCGAATCTCATTTCAGGCCAATTCGACCAAGAGCAATCTACGGTCTTGTAACTGCCTCTTTCCAAATAAGGCCCGCCCCCGGTGGGGCCCCACCCATGCCCACGGCATAGGCCCGCCAGAGCTAGAGGGACTTCGTCATTCTTGTCTGGTAACTCTCAAATAAAGCGCAGAAAGTGTGGAAGAGCGCCGAACGATCCTGCTGAACTCGTCGCCAACCGGCGTCAACCAGTGTGGAGATGGTTCAAGCAGGCATCCTGTTCGAAAAATGCCGTATTAATTGATTTCGACCAAAATTCGACCAAGATTGAAAGTCAAAAAAGAAAACAGCTCAGAGGAACAATACCTCTGAGCTGCTAAAAGTCTTGGTCGCGGGGGCAGGATTTGAACCTACGACCTCCGGGTTATGAGCCCGGCGAGCTACCAGACTGCTCCACCCCGCAATGTCTGGGCGCCTCATGTGCGCAAGAAGGTATATTACGTGGGAGTTCGGTAAACGGCAAGGAAAATCTCGTAGAGCATAATTCCTTCATATTTAAAACCCCTCAGCCCATATCGCCGTGAACGAATCGCAGCCGAGCGCCGTCGACGGCGCGTATACAATGGTGCGCGTCCTTTTATGCCAACACCGGGAGTAGACATGCTGCTCGCTATCGATATGGGAAACACGCAGACGGCCATGGGCCTGTTTGACGGAAACGAGCTGGTGCAGTCGTGGCGCATGCCCACCGACCGCTCCTATACCGCCGACGAGATCCATGTGCGCCTGATGGGCTTCTTTAAGATGTACGGCCTTTCACTCGATGCGGTCGACGCGATCGCCTTTGCCGGCGTGGTGCCGCAGCTCTCGCGCGAGTGGCACGCCGTGGCCGACCGCATTGCCGCGGACGCCATCGTCATCGGACCGCAGACGGCCGCCGTGACCAAGCTGCGCGCGGCGCGTCCCCAGACCGTAGGTGCCGATCGCGTCGCCAACGCCATCGCAGCCGAGACTTTCTACGGCGCGCCGGCGATCGTGGTGGACTTTGGCACCGCAACCAATATCGATGTCATCGACGAGGACGGCTATTACATTGGCGGAGCGATCGCGCCGGGCATCCGCATCTCCATGGACGCGCTTGCCGCCCGAGCCGCCAAGCTCGCCAGCGTGCCGCTCGAGGCGCCCGAGCACGCCATCGGCCGCGACACCGAGGAATGCATCAAGGTCGGCGCCGTGGTGGGCGCTGCCGCCATGGCCGAGGGCCTGGTCGCGCGCATGAAGCGCGAGCTGGGCCGCGACGATGCCACCGTTATCGCCACGGGCGGTCTCGCCGGCATCGTCGCCGATTCGACCGATGCCTTCGACGTGGTCGATGGCCAACTCACCATTAAGGGCATCTGCGAAATCTATCGCCGCATGCAGGAGCTGGGATAGGGCGGGAGCTTAAGTCGAGCACGGGCACGAGCGGCGAACTAGGCAACGCATTGGTCCTATTCCTCAAAATCGAAAATTTTTTAGTTTTGAGGAATAGGACTTTCTGCTACGTCTCACCGCACAGCCACCTCGCCAGGTCCACGATCTGCACCCCATTGCGGTCCGTGGCCTCGTGATGCGTGCGGGCGAGAATCATCTTGGGGTACGCGTCGCCAATGCTCAGCAGTGGTGAAATCTCGCGTTCAAATGTCTTATCCGAGCTGATGTCGTCGCTCACCTGAATGTAGAGCTTCTCGCTTCGCTTGATTGCTACAAAGTCTATTTCCTTTTTATAGAGTACGCCGACGTATACCTCGTATCCGCGGCGCAGCAGCTCGATGGCCACCATGTTCTCGTACACGCGACCCCAGTCCATATCGCGTGTACCGAGCAGTGCGTATTTAAACGCATGGTCCGCCAGATAGTACTTCTCGCCGCTCTTAAGGTATTTTTTGCCGCGAATGTCGTATCGACGAACTTTATAGAAGGCAAACACATCGCACAGGTACCCCATGTACGTGCCGACGGTCTTGTTCGTAATCTTTAGCCCATCCGCATTTAATGCATCAGTAATGTTGCGTGCCGACGTAATGTTGGAAACGTTGTCCATCATGTAATCGGCAATGCGCAGCAGCGCCGATTCGTTTCTCACGTTATGCCGCTGCACGATATCTCTCACAATGAGCGTCTTAAAGACGTTGGAGAGATATTGATAGCGCTGCTCCTGCAGTGGATAAGGGTAAGAGCCAGACATGCCGCCGGTTCTCGCGTACTCATCGAAGTCGCGGTCGACCTCGCTCTCGTCGCCATAGAGACGATACTCCTCAAACGAGAATGGGAAAACCTCGATCTCGAAGGTGCGCCCCGTAAAGAGCGTTGACAGATTGCTCGACAGCAAAAAGGCGTTCGATCCGGTGATGAAGATGTCGTACTGCTCGGATGCGTGAAGGCTGTTGATCGCACGCTCAAAACCGTCGCACATCTGAACTTCATCGATAAGCAGAAAGTTATGCTTGCCGGCCACTCGATGCTCTTTTACATAGGTGAGCAACGCGTGATACTCGAGCAGGTTCTCGAACTCATCGAGGTTGTAGTTGATATGGATGACATTCGAATTGGACAGATTCGCCTCCACGTAATCGCGGAGGGCCTCGAGCAATTTTGACTTACCGCTACGGCGGATGCCCGTTATGACCTTGATGTCCGGCACGCCAATAAGGCTCGTCAACGTGTCCATATATGACGTTCTATTGATGAGTTTCATTGGGGCCTCCTCGCGGTCTTTTATCGCTATTCCTCAAAAACGAAAATTTTTCAGTTTTGAGGAATAGGCTCTGTAGCGAATATACCTCGCGAAAGGCCGAGCCGCCTTAATCCTATTCCTCAAAAACGAAAATTTTTCAGTTTTGAGGAATAAAGCGCTGGCAACCCATTCCCCAGGCAAGCGAAACCCTCCCCGGTGCAAGCCTGAACTGCACCCCAAAACCTGGACGGCTTAAATAAGAACTACGCCGCAAGGGACTGTCTCCGGAACTCCTCCGG